>CAYGFI010000041.1:0-30213 GCA_964349045.1 uncultured Chitinophaga sp. | reverse complement strand
CCCTTATTAATTACAACATCTTGCCTGTTCTGGATTATTCTGATCCGAAAGAATATGAGATTGCTGATGTGTCCATTTCCGGAGTACAGTTTTTACAGAAAGAGGTTCTGGTAAGCTTATCGGGTTTGCGTATTGGAGAGAAAATTACCATTCCCGGAGATGATATAACCAAGGTTATTGAAAAGTTCTGGGACCAGGGATTGTTTTCCGATGTTAAAATCACGGCCACCAGAATCGAAAAAGGAAAGATCTGGCTCGATATATTTCTTAAGGAACGTCCAAGAATGTCCAGACTCAATATAAACGGCATAAAAAAATCGGAAAAGGAAGACCTGACGGAAAAGCTAAATATCCGTAACGGGAGCCAGGTTACCGACGATGTTCTCAATACAATTCGCAGAATTATCCGTGAGCATTATATTGATAAAGGCTTTTTAAATACCACTATTACCATTCGCGAAATCCCCGACTCCATCCGTGTTAACATGGTTCAACTGGATGCCGATGTAAATAAAAATGGAAAAGTTAAAATCGAAGAGGTAATTTTTTCCGGCAATAAGGTATTCACAACAAAAAAATTACGAAAGGTCATGAAAAAGACCAAAGGACGGGATATCAATATTTTCAAACCGTCTAAAATGATTAAGAAGGATTTTAAGGAAGACAAGGAAAAACTTTTGGAATTTTACAACGAGAACGGTTACCGTGATGCCAAAATACTCAGTGATTCTATCAGCCGTTTTTCAGCAGAGAGGATCAATTTGCACCTTAATATTTTTGAGGGTAATAAATATTTTTTCGGGGATATTATTTGGATTGGAGCCACCAAATACCCTGAAGAGCTATTAAACAAAGTACTGGGGATTAAGAAGGGCGATGTTTTTGACCAGAAACTACTCGATAAGCGCCTGCTTAATGATGAAGATGCCGTTAATTCACTTTATCTTGATTATGGTTATCTGTTTTCCGAAATAAATCCCGTCGAAGTCAGGGTGGATAATGATACCATCGATTTTGAAATGCGGGTTTATGAAGGTAAACCGGCCAATATAAACAGTATTATCATTGAAGGGAATGAAGTTACAAACGAGCATGTTATCCGCCGCGAAATAAGGACCAAACCCGGTGATCTGTTCAGCAAATCCGATATCATCCGTACAGTTAGGGAACTCGCCCAACTCGGTCATTTCGATCCTGAACAAATTGTTCCCGAACCCATCCCTAATCCTGCAAACGGTACCGTTGATATACGCTATAAACTTGTGGAAAAATCCAACAACCAGTTTGAAGTTTCAGGTGGCTGGGGTTATGGAATGCTTGTTGGTACTGTTGGTTTACGGTTTACTAACTTTTCTGCCAGGAATATTCTGAAAGGCAAAGCCTGGAGGCCTATTCCGACCGGCGACGGTCAAACGGTAAGTATAAGGGCACAATCGAATGGAAAGTATTACCAGTCCTATAACCTGTCGTTTATCGAACCCTGGTTCGGAGGGAAAAAACCCAATTCTTTCTCTGTATCACTCTATCGTACTAAAATGAATAGCTCTTATGGTTACTACAGTTCGGTAGAAAAAGATCAATACATGAAAATATCAGGAGCTTCATTGGGTCTGGGTAAACGCCTGACATGGCCGGATGATTTTTTCACCCTTTATAATGAATTAAGCTTTCAGCGTTATAGTCTGAAAGATTATACCGGATACTTCATCTTTACAAACGGTAATTCTAATAACCTGAGTTTCTCTACCACTTTTGGAAGAAACTCTGTGAGTCAGCCAATTTTCCCGCGTAATGGCTCGTCCTTCAATTTGTCCCTTCAGCTGACTCCTCCGTTCTCTGCTATTTCCGGTAAAGACTATAGCAAAGTTACTAGTCAGGAAGAGTTATTTAAATGGATAGAATATCATAAATGGAAATTTAAAGCCGACTGGTATACAACTTTGGCAGGAAATTTGGTATTATACACCAGAGCGCACTTTGGGTATAAAGGTTTTTATAACCAGCACATCGGTCCATCTCCGTTCGAAGGTTTTGACCTGGGAGGTGACGGTTTAACCGGTTACAATATATATGGATATGAGACCATTGCACTCAGGGGTTATTCAAATAGTTCTTTAACACCACGGGTAAATGGCATCAAATCAGGTAACGTATATGAAAAATTAACTTTGGAGTTACGTTATCCATTTTCTCTGAATCCTTCAGCAACCATCTTTGGTCTTGTTTTTGCCGAAGCCGGTAATGCATGGTATTCAATAGATGAATACAATCCATTTCTTATAAAGCGTTCACTTGGAGTGGGATTAAGGGCATTTCTCCCGATGTTTGGTTTGCTTGGAATCGATTGGGGATACGGATTTGATGATGTTTCCAATAAAGCCTATGGCAATAGTGGTTCCAATTTCCACTTTACCATCGGGCAACAATTTTAGATTGTTTAAAATTAAAACTTAAAGTCATGAAAAAGTCAGTATTAATAGGTTTGATCGCGTTCCTTTTTGCAGGAACAGGTTTTGCACAGAAATTTGCTTTTGTGGATACAGAATACATTCTTAACCGTATCCCCACCTATAAGGCCGCCCAGGAGCAGGTCGATAAAATTTCCCAGGATTATCAGAAAGAGATCGAAGCAAAATACCAGGAAGTAGACAAGATCTATAAAGATTTTCAGAAAGAGAAGGTTTTACTTACTGAAGATCAAAAGACCAAAAAGGAAAATGAAATAATGGCCAAGGAAAAAGAAATCAAAGATCTTCAGAAAAAGTATTTTGGCGCCGAAGGCGCTGTATTCCAGAAACGCCAGGAGCTGGTTAAACCCATTCAGGACGAAATTTATAAGGTGGTAAAGGAAATGGCTATCGAGGGAGCTTATGCAGTGATTTTTGATACCGCTGCAGGTGCAGGTATCCTTTATGAAAATGCAAAATATAACAAGAGTGACGAGGTTTTGGAAAAGTTAGGATATACTAAATAAATTTATACTTTTGTAAAAAATTAAATCGGATAGAATGAAAAAGTTTTATGTACTGTGTTTATTGATTATTATTGCCTTTTCCGGCGCATTCGTTAATGCTCAGAATCTGAAATTCGGTCATCTGAATATGCAGAATGTTCTTATTTTGATGCCTGAGTATAACATGGCATTGGATAGTTTAAGAAAAATGAATGATAAATATGCGCTTCAGGAGGAAACTTTGCAGGTAGAATTTAACCGTAAATACAGTGACCTTACTGAAAATCAATTGGGTATGGACTCGCTTATACTTCAGAGTAAAATTGCTGAACTTCAGAGCATGCAACAGAATCTTGAGGCATTTCAAAAACTCGCAGGTGAAAAGTTGCAAAAACTACAAAACGACCTGCTTGCCGGTATTATGAAAAAACTTGAAGCGGTAGTTAAGGAAATCGGGCTGGAACTTGACCTGATTTATGTATTCGATATCAGCGGAAAAAACCCGATCTATGCTTCAGAAAAGAGTATCGATGTCTTTCCGATGGTTAAGGATAAACTGAAGCTCCCTTAAACTCAGGGATAATTTATAGAGCAGACCATCCTGAATTTTCAGGATGGTCTTCATTTTTCAATTTAAATACATGACAGGCACCAATTTCCCTATCGGACTTTTCGATTCTGGTGTAGGTGGACTTACGGTTGCCTCTGCCATACGGTTTACACTGCCTGCCGAGCAGATGATTTATTTTGGCGATACTGCTCATTTGCCTTATGGAGATAAATCAAAAGAAACCATAATTAATTATTCCATCGGAATAACAAAATTTCTCCTTGAAAAGGGATGTAAGGTCATTCTGATTGCCTGCAATTCTGCTTCATCCAACGCTTTCTATGAAGTTCGGGATTTTGTTGGAGAAAGGGCGCTCGTTATGAACGTGATTGATCCGGTAATAGATTATGTTACTCAGGAAACAGAAACTCACAATATTGGAGTTATCGGAACCAAAGCAACGATTAATTCCGGAACCTATTCAAAAGGGATACAAAAAATGAATCCGGGTATTGAAGTTTCCTCCCTTGCCACTCCATTACTTGTTCCCATGATTGAAGAGGGTTTTATATTCGATGATATTTCCAATGCTATAATCCGTTCCTATTTATCACGAAAGGAGCTACAAGACATAGATAGCCTGATTCTCGGATGTACACATTATCCCATAATCAAAAATCAGATCAGCCGTTTCTTTAATTTTAATGTGAATGTGATCGACAGTGCAAAAATTGTGGCAGAGAAGCTTCGCGATGAATTGATTTCTAATAAATTATTACGTACAGATAAAGCCCCACGGCATGAATTTTTTGTATCAGATCATACTGATTATTTTGCAATTATTGCTCAGATGTTTTTCGGGGAGAAGATTGACCTGAACAAGATAAGTTTATAAGATATTAGCCTTATCACCTACTTAAACCATCCCGAATAAAAAAGGTAATTATTCGCGATTTTCTCAATCATTTCACGGCTTTGATCTGGGTCGATACTTTTAACCCTCCGCGCCGGAATTCCGGCATAAATACTCCCGGGCTCAACAATTGTACTGTCGAGTACAACTGCACCCGCAGCAATTATCGAATTCTCACCAATAACAGCATGATCCAGAATAATCGATCCCATTCCCAGTAAAACATTACTTTTTATACATGCGCCGTGTATGATAACATTGTGTCCGACTGAAACATTATCACCAATTTCAACCACTGATTTTTCGTAAAGTGTATGCAGAATGCTTCCATCCTGTATGTTTACTTTGTTCCCGATCCGGATCGGATTCACATCCCCCCTGAGAACGGTGTTAAACCATACCGAACAATCATCTCCCATGATAACATCACCAATAATGGTAGCATTATCTGCCAGGTAGCAGTTATTACCAAAGACGGGAGTGAAGCCTCGTACGGATTTTATCAGGGCCATTCTAATCTGTTTTAACCTGAAATTGCTTTTGCAAAGGTAAGGAACTTTGTCATAATTTGAACTTAAGGTATATAGGGTATTTTTATCAGCAAATTTTGATTGTTGATTAAAACTAAAAGGATTTGAATCATGTTCATCCAAAATAGTTAAATTTGCAATTGATTTTTAATGCGATAACTTTGAGACCTGTTAAAGTTGTCATTTTTAATGTGAAAATGCATGCGAAAACGCATAAATTTCGTATGCATTTGGTTTTTTAAATAAATTTCAAATTTCGTTCAGATATGGCTAAGAATCCAAAGATTATTGAACTGGAGGATGTGGTTGTAAAGTTTGCAGGTGATTCAGGTGATGGAATGCAATTAACAGGTAGTCAGTTTTCTGATACCTCTGCGTTTATTGGAAACGACCTTTCAACATTTCCTGATTATCCTTCAGAGATCCGCGCACCACAAGGTACTGTCGCTGGTGTTTCAGGTTACCAGGTACATATCGGGCATAAGGAAGTTACCACTCCCGGTGATCTTGCTGATGTGCTGGTAGCTATGAATCCTGCTGCTCTTAAAACCAACATGAAATGGTTAAAGCCCGGGGCTACCGTTATCATCGATGTTGATAATTTTGATGAAAGGAACTATAAGAAGGCAGAATATATTGAAGATCCATTACATGATGATTCGCTTGAAGGATATAATATTGTCAAGGCTCCTATCACATCTTTAACACGTTCAATAACAAAAGAATTCGGACTGGACGCCAAGACGGCCGATAAGACAAAAAATCAATTTGTTGCCGGTATCTTATTCTGGTTGTTTAACAGGGATCTGACTATCGGCGAAAATTTTATTCAGAAAAAATTTAAGAAGAATGCAGACCTTGTTAAAGCAAATATAGCAGTCCTGCGCGGAGGATACAATTACGCCGAGACGATTGAGGCGATGTCAACTACTTTCAGGGTAAATCCTGCAATAAATAAAAAGGGACTTTTCCGGACTATAACCGGAAATATAGCTACCGCCTGGGGGTTACTTGCTGCCGCGGAGAAATCGGGTTGCGGATTATACCTGGGATCTTACCCTATAACTCCTGCAACTGAGATACTTCAGGAACTTGCTGGTCGAAAACATATGGGCGCCATCACGTTCCAGGCTGAGGATGAAATTGCCGGTATTTGTTCTGCTATTGGCGCTTCTTTCACGGGCAAACTGGCAGTAACTTCAACTTCAGGACCAGGTCTGGCTTTGAAAGGTGAAGCTATTGGTTTGGCGGTTATTACTGAATTACCAATTGTTATAGTTAACGTTCAACGGGGAGGACCTTCAACCGGTTTACCTACAAAAACCGAACAAGCTGACCTGTTGCAGGCATTATATGGCAGGAGTGGTGAAAGCCCGGTTATCATTCTTGCTGCCACTACACCGGCAAATTGCTTCGATTATGCATACGAAGCTGCAAAACTGTCCCTGGAACATATGACCCCGGTTATATTACTAACCGACGGTTATCTTGCAAACGGATCTGAGCTCTGGCATATTCCTGAAATGAAAAACATGCCTGAAATTAATCCGCCGAAAGTAAAAGATAATCATGTAGATTATCTTCCATACATCAGAGACCCTGAAACACTTTCCAGGTCATGGGCTGTACCGGGACAGGAAGGTTTGCGCCATAGGGTAGGAGGACTGGAGAAAGCTGATAAAACCGGCGAAGTTTCTCACGATCCGTTTAACCACCAGATAATGGTCGGATTAAGGCAGGAAAAGGTTAACCGTGTTGCAAATTACATTCCTGACCAGGAGATCATGGGTGAAAAAGATGCGGATCTGCTTGTTATCGGATGGGGAGGTACTTATGGCGCTCTTTTCAGCGCGGTTAAAGAATTGCAGGAAGAGGGTCTGTCAATCAGCCTGACACAGTTTTCAAATATCAGTCCGCTACCGAAAAATACCGGAGAAGTACTGCGGTATGCAAAGAAAAGGGTGATATGTGAACTTAACCTCGGGCAATTTGCCATATATCTGCGATCGAAATACCCGCAGTATGATTATACTCAATATAATAAGGTTCAGGGATTACCTTTTATGATTTATGAATTAAAAGCCAGATTCAAAGAATTACTTGAAAATAAAGGAAAATGAAAGAAAATACAGATTTTGCGCCGGTTTTACAGCCTCAGGAATATAAACTTGATAGCCCTGTTAAATGGTGCGCAGGTTGTGGAGCACATGCTGTGCTTTCGACCATCAGAAACTCTGTTCCGGAAACCGGCGTTAAAAAGGAAAACGTAGTCTTTGTATCCGGCATCGGATGCTCCTCGAGGTTTCCATACTATATCAATACATACGGCTTTCATAGTCTGCATGGAAGAGCAGCGGCGATTGCCTCAGGCATTAAGATAGCCAACCCGGAACTCTCGGTTTGGGTTGTTACAGGCGACGGTGACTCGATGGCCATTGGAGGGAATCATTTTATCCATGTGATCCGTCGTAACATCAAAATGAGTATACTGATCTTTAATAATAGAATTTACGGGCTTACAAAAGGTCAGTATTCACCTACAACGCCCAAGGGAAGTATAACAAAAACTTCACCGGAAGGATCCATTGAAGAACCTTTTAATCCGGGTGAACTGGTTATGGGTTCACAAGGTTCATTTTTTGCCAGAGTGGTAGATACTGAACCTAAAATGATGAAAGAAGTTTTCATTGAAGCAGCCCTGCATAAAGGTACGGCCATCGTTGAAGTTTTGCAGAACTGTGTGATTTTCAATAACGATATTCATGAAAACATTACCGGTAAAGAAGTCAGGGGAGATCACCAGATCTACCTGAAACATGGTCAGCCTATGATCTTTGGCAAAAATCACGAAAAAGGACTGGTTCTGAAAAACAACAGACTTGAAGTAGTGATTATCGGAGAAAACGGTATTACCGAAAAGGATATTCTTGTTCACGACTCTCACAATCCTGATCCTTCCCTGCATTATAATCTGGTCAGGATGGATCAACCTGAATATCCAATGGCCATGGGAGTGATCAGGGCAGTGCTTAGATCGGTTTATGAGGATACTCTGCATGATCAGATAGCACAAGCTAAAGAAAAAAATCACATCAAATGTATGGATGATCTGCTCAAAAGTGGGAATACTTTTGAAATAAACCAGGTAATTCATACCTGAATTATTACGGCGCCATGCATGGCGCAGCTTCTACCAATAATATGGAATCATGGACATTCCACGCTCCGATAGTGAAATTCAGAAACTGCTTGCCGAGAAAAAGGAAAGGCTTAAAGAATTATCCTGTATAAATCAGACTACCCAGATTATCAAGGAAGGTAAGATGATCCAGGAAACCCTTCGCAGGATTACCTTCATTCTTCCCAAAGCCTGGCAATATCCTGATCATACTGTTGCGAGAATCAGGTACGGTGAACTGGAGTTTACTTCTCAAATTTTCAGGGAAACTGCATTTAACCAGACACAGAACTTCAGAACCATTCATAATGTCTCAGGTTCTATTGATATTTTTTATCTTAAAGAGTTCCCTGAAATTGACGAGGGTCCGTTTTTAAAAGAGGAACGTAACCTCATTAATAACCTTGCCAGTATTATTTCCAATTACCTCAATACCATTGAGGCCCGGATGATTCTCAAAAAAACCCAGGAGCAGGATAATCTGCGTTCAGAGATTACCGAATTCAGCAGCGGGAAACCCATTAATAGCCGCAAACTGTTACAAAAATTCCTGAACAAACAAAATGCCAACCGCGATATTTTCCATGATCTCATGCCTTATAAAGCCAAGGAAATTCTTTTGGTATCGACTCTTTATGACGCTTTTGCCATTGAGAAAGAGGGTAGATTTTCGGAACATATTCTCGGAGAATACCAACAACTTAATCTGACTTCCATGCCCCGCGTAACGGGTGTATCAACATACGAAGAGGCCGATGAACAGCTGAGCAACAGGCATTTCGATCTGGTAATCCTGATGGTGGGGAGCGATAAACCTACCGCCAACCGGATTGCCCGTATGGTGAAAACAGAATATCCCTATATTCCTGTTTATGTTCTGTTGAACAATAGCCGCGAAGTTCCCGCATACAAATTAAATCGTGAAAATCTTGAGCATGTCGATAAAATATTTGCATGGAACGGTGATTCGAAAATATTTTTTGCCATGATCAAACTGTTGGAAGATTGGGTAAATGTTGAAAATGACACTCAAATCGGTCTGGTAAAAGTTATTCTTCTGGTGGAAGACTCGGAAATCTATTATTCACGCTACCTCCCTCTTTTATACAGCTCAGTGCTCGAACAAACAAAAAGAATTATTGATGATGTGTCGACCGATGAATTGTTTAAGGTACTGAGACTGCGCGCTCGCCCAAAAATCCTTCTTGCAACCAACTATGAGGAAGCTGATGAAATTATACAGAAATATGCCGACAGTCTGCTTTGTCTGATAACTGATGTCAAATTCCGGCGAAACGGTGTAATGAACGATGCTGCAGGTTTCAGCCTTGTTACTTATGTTCGTGAAATAAATCCGGGCTTACCAACCATAATTCAGTCATCGGAAGTTGAAAATGCACGAATGGCCTATGAACTGAAATCTATCTTTATAAATAAAAACTCTGAAACCCTGCTACAGGATGTTAAGAGTTTTATCAGTCACCATCTGGGTTTTGGAAATTTTGAGTATAAGGATCCCGGGGGAAGAAAAATTGCCGAAGCCAAATCGCTTAAGGAGTTTGAGAAGCAGATCGAGACAATACCCGTTGAATCCCTTTTATACCATGGGAAGCGTAATCATTTTTCGCTCTGGTTGATGGCCAGGGGAGAAATTAAAATCGCTAAAATGATATTCCCCCTGAAAGTAACTGATTTTAAAAACCTTGAAGAGTTCCGTAGTTATCTGAAGTTTGTTATCAAAAAGTACCGGAACGAAACCAATGCAGGGAAGATAGTGAATTTTGAGGAATCTGCACTTCTCGATGAAAGTAATATAGTTAGTCTGGGAACTGGCGCATTAGGCGGCAAAGGGAGGGGACTGGCATTTATCAATACCCTGATCTATAACCTGAACTTTTCCGATCTGATTCCCGGGATTAACACCCGGACTCCCAGGACCTCTATTATCGGTACTGATGAATTTGATTTCTTCCTGGAGAAAAACAAACTTTTTAATGTAATACATGGCAGTTACAGTTACGAGGAAGTATGTGAAATGTTTCTGAACGGAGAGCTTTCTTACCACCTGGAGAAAAAGCTGAAAACATTATTATCCGTCCTGGATAAGCCTTTGGCTATCCGTTCCTCGAGCCTGCTGGAAGACAGTACCACCCAACCATTTTCAGGTATTTTTGAGACTTTCCTGATCCCAAATAATTCTGAAGATAAGAAGATTCGTTACAAACATCTGACAGATGCCATCAAATTAGTATATGCCAGTATCTTCTCGAATGAATCCAGATCTTATTTTGAAGCCATACATTATAAGCTTGAAGAAGAAAAAATGGCAGTTATAATTCAGGAAGTAGTAGGAAACAACTTTGACGGATATTTTTATCCACATATCAGCGGCACTGCCCAGTCACATAATTATTATCCTGTAGCCCACATGGAACCTGAGGATGGATTTGCCATTGCAGCGCTCGGCCTTGGTCATTATGTGGTACAGGGACAAAAAGCTTACCGTTTCTCCCCGAAGTATCCGGAACTGGAAATCAATTCTCCACGTAACCTATATAGAGATTCACAAGTGGAGTTTGTAGCCCTCGACCTGAGTTGCCAGGATCCGGATATGTTGAAAAAAGGATCCGAGGGAAACCTTAAACGCATGAGTATTTCGGTAGCTGAGAAACACAACTCCATTCAACACCTTGTTTCTGTTTACGATCCGCAAAACGATCAGATAGAAGCGGGCCTGGCCAGACCCGGCCCAAGAATTCTGAATTTTGCCAATATCCTCAGGTATAATTACATGCCACTCGCCAAAACGATAGAATTTATCCTTGATGTAGGCAAAGAATCGTTGGGATCAACTGTGGAGATTGAGTATGCTGTGGACCTGAATAAGGCTGAAAACGGATTGCCGTCTTTCTTCCTGTTGCAGATTAAACCATTGCTGGGAAGTATTGGTGAATATAAAGTAGATTTAGATCAGATTGATAAACAGAGTATCCTGATTTATGCTGAAAAAAGTATGGGAAATGGGAGAATCGATAACATTTCAGAGATCATTTTTGTTAAACCCGACAGCTTTAATAAATTTAAAACCAAAGAAATCGCGATCGAAATCGAAGAGATTAATCGTCAGATGTTGGCAAAGAAAAGAAACTATATTCTTATTGGGCCGGGCAGATGGGGTTCGCGTGATCCTTTGATCGGTATTCCGGTTAAATGGTCGCAAATATCCATGGCAAAAGTAATCATAGAAACCAGTCTGGAGGAATTCCCCCTCGATGCCTCGCTGGGATCACACTTTTTCCATAATGTCACATCCATGAATATTGGATATTTTTCAATTCAGCATAGTTCATTAAGCGAATTTATCGACTGGGATGAAATTAAACGGCAGAAAGCCATAAAAGAAACCGTGTTCCTTAAACATGTCTGCTTCCCGGAGCCATTAAACATAATAATGGACGGAAAGAAGCAAATATCAGTGGTCCACCAGGCAATGAAAAAAGAAACAAAGAAATAGCACGGTAAAATATGGATGTAAAACACAAGACGAGACGATTGGATTATCCTACGGTTGATTTCAGTATGACGGAGTTTGAATTGCTGATGCAGAAGCGTATCAGGCAGGTTTTAATCATCAGCAGCAATTACGATTTCTTTATGCTGGAGGAGGATGGACGCATCGATGAGCAGATTTTTAACGAATATGTTTCACTTAACCTGCGTTACCCACCTCGTTTTATAAAAGCCGGTTCTGCTAAGGAAGCATTTGAAATACTGGAAAATGGCGGTATTGACCTGATCATTGAAATGCTGAATATCGGAGATATCGACACTTTCCAGCTCGCTAAACGAATTAAAAAAACTCATAAGGAAATTCCGATTGTAGTACTGACCCATTTTAACAGGGAAGTATCACTCAAACTGCAAAATGAGGACCTTTCAGCTATTGACTATGTATTCTGCTGGCTCGGAAATGCGGATCTTCTACTGGCTATTATTAAACTTGTTGAGGACAGGATGAATGCCGAATATGATATGGAAAAAGTCGGGGTTCAGGCAATTATGCTGGTTGAGGATTCCATCAGGTACACATCGGTTTACCTTCCTCTTTTATATAAGATCGTTCTGAAGCAGTCGCGCGACTTTATGAAAGAAGCTCTGAATGAGCATCAGAAGATGCTC
Organism: uncultured Chitinophaga sp.; assembly: GCA_964349045.1. Classification (GTDB taxonomy): domain Bacteria; phylum Bacteroidota; class Bacteroidia; order Bacteroidales; genus JACJXF01. Next base: position 17,910 of record CAYGFI010000041.1, on the reverse strand, counting down.
AGGATGAGAGGTCGTCCAAAAATACTTCTTGCCAAAACTTATGAGGAGGCAATGGAATTTTACGACAAATACAAAAATAATCTCCTGGGAATTATTTCAGATATCAGCTTTAAAGAAAATAATAAACGGGATCACAAAATCAAGGCAGGTGTCCGGCTATGCAAGGTAGTAAAGGAAGACGATCCTTATATGCCTTTCCTTCTGCAGTCATCGGATATAAACAATGAGAAATATGCCCAAAAACTGAATGTGGGTTTTTTACATAAATACTCCAAAACTCTTTCTATTGATGTAAGGAATTATATTATCCGCAATTTCGCATTTGGTGAATTTGTTTTCAGGGATCCGGATACGACCAGAGAGATTGCCCGTGCCACAGATCTGCAGACCCTTCAGCAAATGATTCTCAAAGTACCTGATAATGTTCTGGCTTATCACGCCTCAAGAAACGATTTCTCCAAATGGCTTAATGCAAGAGCAATATTTCCCGTGGCCCAGCTTTTTAAATATATAAGAAAGGAGGATTTTAATAATGTCGAAGAGGTGAGATCCTACATTTATGAGGCTATCTCCAGTTTCCGGATCAGCAAGGGTAGAGGTATCATCGCAAAGTTCGACAAAGCCAGTTTTGATGAATATATGATGTTTTCACGAATTGGTGATGGTTCTATCGGTGGAAAGGCCCGCGGCCTGGCTTTTATCAACTCTGTTATAAAGAACTACAGCCTTTTCAACAAGTATGAGAATGTTGCCATCTCGATTCCCCGGACCGTTGTGCTTAGTACTGATATTTTTGATGAATTTATGGAGACCAACGATCTTTATAAAATCGGAATGAGTAATATGAGCGATGATGAGATTCTACAGCATTTCGTCAGGGCAAAACTTCCGGGTTGGGTGCACCAGGATCTGTATGCTTTTATTTCGGTAATGAAAAATCCTGTGGCCATACGCTCTTCAAGTAAGCTGGAAGATAGTTATTATCAACCGTTTGCCGGCATATATTCTACTTACATGATTCCAATGGTAGAGTCGGACCATGCGCTTTCAATGAGGATGCTTACCAATGCTATCAAATCTGTTTATGCATCCGTATATTTCAAATCGAGCAAGGCATATATGGCCGCCACTTCCAACGTTATCGATGAAGAGAAAATGGGAATTATATTACAGGAAGTTAGCGGATCCCGGTATGGAAACCGTTTCTATCCTACGTTTTCCGGGGTGGCAAGATCGATCAATTTTTATCCCATTAAACCGGAAAAACCGGAAGACGGTATTGCCAGCATAGCTTTTGGATTAGGGAAATACATTGTTGATGGAGGAGTTTCTCTTCGTTTCTCTCCAAAATACGCCAAAAAGGTGCTGCAATTGTCCTCCCCTGAAATAATTCTCAGGGATACCCAAAAGACTTTTTTAGCGCTGGATATGAATCCTGAGAGTTTTATTACTTCGACCGACGACTCCGTAAATCTGCTGAGGCTAAAGATTAAAGATGCGGAAGCTGACAATTCGCTCAGAAGTGTTGCTTCTGTGTATGATATGCAGAATCATATCATTCGCGACGGTTACAATTACGAGGGAAAGAAGGTACTTACCTTTTCAAACATTTTAAATCATGGCACATTTCCCCTGGCTGATATTCTGCAGACCTTACTTTATATAGGACAAAAGGAAATGAACCTGCCCATTGAAATTGAATTTGCGGTAAACCTTAATGTCCCGGCGGGATACCCCAAAGTATTCCACTTTTTACAAATCCGTCCTATTGTTGACAATGATCAGAGCAGCTCCATTGCCATTGATAAGGTAAAAAAAGAGGATACCATTATCCTTTCCAATTCGGCATTGGGGAATGGTGTTTTCGACTGGATGAACGACCTGGTTTATATCAAACCCGATTCCTTCGATCCCGCTCATAGCGAACAAATGGCGGAAAGCGTGGAGAAAATAAATACCATTCTTCGCGAAGAAAATAAAAATTATGTATTGATTGGCCCCGGTCGCTGGGGCTCATCAGATCCCTGGCTGGGCATACCCATTAAATGGCCACAGATCAGTGAAGCGCGCATAATTGTTGAATCCGGGCTGGAAAAATATCGTATTGACCCAAGCCAGGGAACACACTTTTTCCAGAACCTCACCTCATTTGGTGTGGGATACCTGACTATAAATCCATATATTAAAGATGGATTTTTTGATTCCGGTTACCTGATGAAGCAGAAGGCACTTTTTGAAGACCCGTATATAAGGCACATCCGGTTTAAAAAACCTTTGCTCATAATGATTGACGGGAAAACAAACAGAGGGGTAATTTACAAGGAATAAGTATTATAGTTAAGCAACTGACATTTTCTAACTTCCATTAGTACATCCCCTGATCCATCATGGCATGGGCAACCTTCAAAAAGCCAGCAATATTGGCTCCTTTAACATAATCAACATATCCTTCGGAACGGGTACCGTATTTTACGCAACTTTCGTGGATCTGGGTCATGATATGGTGAAGGCGATTATCAACTTCCGACCGGCTCCAGTTGATTTTCATGGAATTCTGGGCCATTTCAAGTCCGGAGGTAGCCACACCACCTGCGTTTGATGCTTTGCCGGGAGAAAACAAGACTTTCTTCAATTGTAGTGCTTCGATAGCATCAGGGGTGCAGGGCATGTTGGCTCCCTCGGTAACACAGATACAACCGTTTTTTATCAGGTTATTTGCATCTTCCTTGTTCAGTTCGTTTTGGGTTGCACAGGGTAAAGCTATATCGCAAGGCACTTCCCAGGGATGCTTACCCTGTACAAACTCAACTCCCTCGAATTCAAATGACATTGGTTTTACAATATCTTCATTGGTTGCCCGGAGTTCCAGCATATAGCTGATTTTTTCAGCATCAAGTCCGGCCGGAATATGAATAAAACCATCAGGACCTGAAAGTGTAACCACTTTAGCTCCAAGCTCGGTTGCTTTGATGGCTGCTCCCCATGCAACATTACCAAAACCGGAGATTGCCATTTTTTTACCTTCAAGAGTCTGGTTGATGGTTGAAAGCATTTCTTTAGCGAAATACACCACTCCAAAGCCGGTAGCTTCAGGCCGAACGAGGCTACCGCCCCAGTTCAGGCCTTTTCCCGTAAGCACACCTGTATTTTCCCTGGCAAGTTTCCTGTACATTCCATACAGATAGCCAATTTCGCGACCACCAACACCGATATCACCTGCAGGAACATCTGTATCCGGACCAATCATTTGCCACAACTCCAGCATAAATGACTGGCAGAAACGCATAATTTCACGGTTTGATTTTCCTTTTGGATCGAAATCAGAGCCTCCTTTTGCTCCTCCCATGGGAAGAGAAGTAAGACTATTCTTAAAAATCTGTTCGAAACCAAGAAATTTAAGAATACTCAGGTTAACACTGGGGTGAAAACGGAGTCCGCCTTTATAAGGACCAATGGCATTATTGAATTGAATTCTGTACCCGCGGTTTACATGGATGTTTCCTTCATCATCTTCCCAGGGAACCTTAAACATCAATGTTCTGTCGGGCTCAATAAGGCGTTCGATTATCTTTGCAGATTCAAACTGTGGGTTCTCGTTATATATTTCTTCAATCGATTCAAGAACTTCACGAACTGCCTGATGATACTCCACCTCACCCTGTGTTTTTCTGATGAGGTCATTCATTAGCATATCTACATTCATAGCAGAAAAAATTAGAAAATATTAACTATAATAATAAAAAATCCCGGTTTCGGGATAGGAATGTAAAGTTGCCAGTAAAAGGAGAGATTTCCAAATTTTACTTAATAAGAATTATATGATTTTAAGCATGTTAAATACATGATTATAATCATTTTTTTGTCTCCTCCTGGTTTTCTATTCATTAACATATTGCTGCGTTCTTGGCATTTCATTAATGTTTACTTAATTTAGCAGTATGGAAGAAAAGAAAAAACCCATATTCAACAAGCGCATCTTCTGGGATGTGAATTTTGAGCAACTGGATTACGACGACAAGGCAAACTTTGTTATCGAGAGGGTCTTTGAGCGTGGGGATGTAGAGGATATCCGCAATTGCCGGAGGTATTATGGGGATGAAAAAGTTTCGGCGGCGCTACTAAAAGCTATGTATTTGCCTCTTCATACAATTTATTTTGCAAGTGCAGTAATTGATAAACCTGTGAATGAATTCAGATGTTACACATTAAGACAATTGAATCCAGGACTTTATCCTTATTAAGGGTATTAATGAGGTTACCGGTTCTGGAGAATTTTTCCCTGGTTGGAGGAACTGCTTTATCGCTTCAATACGGACATCGCGGCTCAGATGATTTGGATCTTTTTTGCCATGAAAAATTTGATACTTCACAAATTATTGAAGCACTAGAGAATACTTTTGGGGATAAGTTGGATTATAAAGCACAACAAACAGGTTTTGGGATTTTTTGTTTTATTGATAATATAAAGGTTGATATTATTAAATATCCATTCCTTCCAATTGCAGATCAGATTGTGGAAGATGCAATCAGGCTATACAGCAGTATAGATATTGCTGCAATGAAAATTCAAGCTATCCTTGGAAGGGGAAAGAAAAAGGACTTTTGGGATTTATATGAATTACTGCAGCATTATTCCCTGGAGCAAATGATGGACTGGCATAAGCAGAAGTTTCCGGGTCAATTGTTGGCTATAAGCATCCCGCATGCAATTACTTATTTTGTTGATGCTGAAGAAAGTGAAACGCCAGTCAGTTTTAAGAATCAAACATGGGAAAAAGTAAAAAGAGGGATTCAACTGTCGGTCAGGGAATATCTTAAATGAACTGAGATTTACAATCCCATCAAATATTCTTTAAAATAAAAATAATCTGCCTTCATACTCTTGCTATTTTTCTCTTTTTTACCAAATTCAGCAAGTTTTCCTGGAATAGTAATCGCTTCAGAAAGAGCGTTTTCAACCGTTTCACTGAATTTGGCCGGGTGGGCCGTTTCAAGAAATATTCCGTTATAACCTGAATTCTTTTTCATGAATTCCGAAAGGGCCATAAAACCGGTTGCTCCATGCGGGTCGGGAATGTAACCATATTTCTCCTTTACCTTTTTAATACATGCTTTTATTTGAACATCGGTATAGCTGTAACCACCTATTTCTTTTCCGATGTCTGAATGTGAATGCCGGTACAGATCCAGGATTCTCGCGAAATTACTGGGGTCACCCACGTCCATCGCGTTGGCAGCGGTTGCCAGTGACGGACGTGGCCGGTAAATGCCGGTTTCCAGATATTCGGGAACCACATCATTGATATTGGTGGCAGCCAGAAACTTCGAGACGGGCAGGCCCATCTTTTTAGCGATTAGTCCTGCAGTAAGATTACCAAAATTCCCACTGGGAACGGCAATCACCAGTTTTTTACCAGGTTCCGGTAACTGTCGGAAAGCGTTAAAGTAATAAAAACTCTGCGGCAGTAAACGCGCCACGTTGATACTGTTGGCAGAGGTTAGAGTGAGTTTTGCATTTACTTCGATATCAGCGAAGGCTTCTTTCACAAGTCGCTGGCAATCGTCGAAGCTTCCATCAACTTCAAGAGCCGTAATATTCTGTCCCAGCGTAGTGAACTGCTTTTCCTGCAGGTAACTTACCAATCCCTTTGGATACAGGATATGTACCTTTATCCTGTCAACTCCCAGGAATCCATTGGCAACAGCGCTTCCAGTATCTCCGCTGGTTGCAACCAATACATGAATTTCCTTCTTGTATCCCCGGGTAAAATATGCCAGCATTCTTGCCATATACCGGGCGCCGACATCTTTAAAGGCGAGGGTTGGCCCGTGAAACAGTTCAAGGCTGAATACCGAATCGTGTATTTTTACCAGGGGAGTTTCAAAATTCAGGGAGTCATCGTTGATTTTTTGCAGTTCATCCCGCGGGATATCATCACCAAAAAGCGCCAATGCCACTTCAAACGAGAGCTGTTTGAAACTCAGGCTCCGTATTTTAGTAAAAAACTCTTTTCCCAGAACCGGGATACTTTGTGGCATATACAGACCCTTATCCATGGCAAGGCCTTTAAATACGGCTTCTTTAAGTCCAACCTGGTGATTTATATTATTTGTACTGTAATAATTCATAATCTTTAGTCGATTAACCGTGTCCCCTTGCGACTGATTCTTGAGATATAAACTTTATTTTCAAAACCTGCTTTTTCAAATACATCATGCATCAATGCTCCTGCCTTTCTGGCGCTTTCGGGATTATCCGACAAAGCAAAAACAGAAGGACCTGATCCGGAGATGTTTCCGCCAAGAGCGCCTGTTTCAGAAAGCCTCGCTTTAATTTCATTGTATCCCGGGATAAACGCAGCTCTGACTGGTTCGGCAATTACATCGTGCAAGGAGCGCCCGATCAGAGCATAATCCGAAGTAGTAATACCGGCCATAAGCCCTGCAATGTTTCCACATTGTTCCAGAACTTTTTTAACCGGAAGTTCTTTCGGTATAAGCTTCCTGCTTTCAGAAGTTTTTATCTGGATATCAGGATGGGCTATAGTGCAGATAAGTTCCTGCGGGGCATCAACACGGATAATGTCGATCGGGTTATAACTGCGAATCAGAATGAATCCTCCGAGAAGAGCAGGAGCAACATTATCGGCATGAACACTGCCACTGGCAATAAATTCTCCTTTCATAGCGAAAGGCAGTAGCTCTTTTTGTGAGTAGGGCCTGTTTAGCAGTTCATTCACTCCCACCACAGCTGCAGTGCAGCTTGCAGCGCTTGAACCAATACCACTTCCGGGACTGATCTTGGTTTCGAAGATCAGGTCAAATCCGGTTTTACAGCCCAGCGCTTCCAGAAGTGCGTTTACGGATACGCTTGCAACGTTTAAACCCGGATCGACAGGGATGTTCGAATTGGTGTTGTTAATAATCCGGATAAGTCCTTTATCATTTGCTTTCACAATCATAATATCGCCGGGCTGCTCAAGGGCAAATCCTATCAGGTCAAATCCGGGTCCGACATTGGATATGGTTGCGGGGGCAAATACTTTTACTGAGGATTTCATGAGCAGGGAGTTGCGTTTTTATCAGAATACTTAAAATCACATAATCTGGTATTATCTTTTTGATGTTCAGACATTATGCCCCGTTAATAAAATTAAAATCATTGGTGTCCGGTTAAATAATCAAGATTTTTCTGCAAGCTCTGATTATGTATCGTCCCTACGGGACTTTGAACAATCAGGGGTTGCTTTATTTTTCTACCGATATTTGATCCTTGACGGGATCGTCCCGTAGGGATCCCGCAAGGCGGGAGTAGTAAACAAGTTAGAAATAATTCTAAAGTCCCGTAGGGACGAAATAAAATTTTACCCGGACACCAATGTATTAAAATATTCATATTTTTGAAATCGAATTTTTGTTTAAAACACTCCATTCTTTCTCTCCAAACTTTGTGAGGCTCCTTATTTTCAGATCAGCAATTGCAAATCGCTTATCCGGGAAATGATAAGAATCCGGCACCACAACTGCTTTCATCATTGCTGATTTGGCTGCAAGAAGACCGTTGAATGAGTCCTCAAATGCCAGGCATAATGATGGATGCACCACCAGCTTTTTTGCTGTTGTAATATAAACACCGGGATGAGGCTTACCATATTCTTCAAATTCAGCAGAATGCTTAACAACGAAAAAGTCCTGAAGCTTAAATTTATCAATAAATGTATCGATCAGCATCATGGGAGAAGATGATGCAAGAGCCATTTTAATCTTATGATCCCTGAAAAAATGAAGTACCTGTGTGGCCCCTTTCATTAACTTTGCTTCAGTCATATAATAATTTTTCATATTCTCTTCGATTTTCGCTTCCGAATTTATAAAATCAGGATCCGGCCATGGTTTAAGGCGATGCCAGTGCCTGATCATTTCAATTGTTCTTAAACCCAAAGTCTGCCTTTGCAGATCAGGTGTAATCCTGATGCCCATTTTTTCAGCAAAGTTCCTTTCCAACTCCTGCCATTCAGGTTCGGTGTCTATCAGTAAACCATCCATATCAAAAATCACTGCCCGGATCATTCTTGTATGAGTTTATACGTTTGCAATCCTGATTATATCTGCAAAAACACCGGCAGCCGTAACAGCAGCCCCGGCTCCGTATCCCCTGATAATCATGGGCCAGTCCTTATAGCGATCGGTACTGATCATAATAATGTTGTTGCTGTCGGCCAATGCATAAGCAGGATGAGAGCTATCAACTTCCAGCAGTTCAATGGAAGGAATTCCGTTTTCGAGACGGGCAAAAAACCTCCATTTTTTTCCTTCAGCTTCCAGTTTTTTTCTACGGGATTCAAAGTCGGAATCGAGTTTTGTAAGTTCTTTCCAAAAATTATCCTGGCTACCTTCAAAGCATGAATCGGGGAGGAAGCGTTTCATTTTAACATCCTTCTCTTCTATACCATACCCCGCCTCCCTCGAAAGAATAAGCAATTTTCTCATCACATCGAGTCCGCTCAGATCGATTCTTGGATCGGGTTCGGAAAATCCTCGTTCCTGGGCCATTTTAACAGCTTTGCTCAGAGGGATTTCAGCGCTGATGGTATTAAAAATGAAGTTGAGCGTGCCGGAAAGAACAGCTTCCATCTTATAGATATGATCACCGCTCCTGATCAGGTCGTTAATGGTGTTGATGATCGGAAGGCCGGCCCCCACGTTGGTTTCATAAATAAATTTTACACCTTTCTTTCTGGCTTTGTGCTTCAGACTAAGGTATTTGGAATATTCCGAAGAGCAGGCGATTTTATTTGCAGTAACTACTGAAACGTACATATCGAAGAGAGGATCGTACAAGTCTGCAATCTGATCGCTTCCCGTGCAATCGATAAAAACAGAGTTACGCAGGTTTAGTCCGGCTATCTTCTGCAACAGAATTTCCGTATTGGTTGTCTCTCCTTGCTTTTCGAGTTCAACAGCAAAATCTTTAAGACTTATTCCTTCTTCCTTAATAAGCATCATCTTTGACCGGGCAATTCCCATTAAATTGATCTTGAGGTTGTGTTCCTTCATCAGGATTTCCTGCTGCTGACTCATCTGTCTTAAAAGGTCTTTACCCACAGTTCCCAATCCTACTAAATACAAGTGCAATTCCTTGTAATGGGAGAGGAAAAATCCTTCGTGGATTACGTTCAGGGCTTTTTTTAGGAGTTCCCTTTTTATTACAACCGAAATATTCAACTCAGAGGATCCCTGAGCTGTTGCAATAACACTGATCCCATTTCTTCCGAGTGAAGTAAACAGGGTAGCTGAAATTCCGGGAGTATTCTTCATTTTCTCACCCACGATAGCAATTATGGAAAGATGTTTTTCAACCTCCATCTCGATAATCTTTTTGTATTTCATCTCCACCTGGAATTCCTCACGGATAGCTTCTTCGGCCTTTTCACTGTCGGCAGGGGCTATGGCAAAACTTATGGAATATTCCGATGATGCCTGGGTGATAAGTATAATATTTACCAGACGGCTTGCAAGTGCAGTGAAAAGCCGTTTCGAAATACCGGTGACCCCTGGCAGACCGCTTCCTTCGATAGTGATCAAAACGATATCATCCATCGAAGAAACTCCTTTAATAAGGCTTTCGGAATGATTTTGAGGTTCTCTCGAGATTAGTGTTCCGGGAGCCTTTGGATTAAAGGTATTCAGGATTTTTATTGGGATATTTTTCTGGTAAGCCGGATGCAAAGTAGGGGTATATATTACTTTTGCCCCGAAATGTGAGAGTTCCAAAGCTTCAGAATAACTCAGGTGTGCAATGGGATATGCTTTGGTTACTTTCTTGGGATCAGCCGTCATGAAACCATCAACATCGGTCCAAATCTCTAATACTTCGGCATTAATGGCCCCGGCAATTATGGCAGCCGTATAATCCGACCCCCCGCGACCCAATGTTGTGATATCGCCTTTTTCATTGGCAGCAATGAACCCAGGCGCTATCACAACATCATTGATCCCATCGAGTTCTTCAAAAATCAGGGCGTTTGTGCGGTCGAAATCCACCTGGGCATTACCGAATCGACTATCGGTACGAATAAAATTCTGCATATTCACACAATGAGAGCCTTCGATTATGTTACTAATGATGAATGAGGAAAGCCTCTCGCCAAAGCTGAGCAGATGATCCTGGGTTTTTGGAGTCAGGTCGGCAAGTAAATACACTCCATATAACAGATCTTTAAAATCGTGCATCAACAGTTCAAGGTACTTTTTAACAGGTTCTTTTTTAGCGCCGGAAATAAGCTGGTCAACCACTTCAAGGTGGCGGAGGTAGATGGTCTCAATGCCCTTTTCATAGCTTTTATCCCTTAGGCTTGCCAGGATGCTGGTGGCGATAATCTGATCGGTAATACCTTTAAATGCGGAAACAACCACCACACATGGCTTTGCCTGTTCCGAAACAAGCCTGCTGACCTCTTTGAGGATCTCTGGCGAACCAACGGATGAACCACCGAATTTCAGGACTTTCATTGAAATAGATTTTAAATAAACTATAAAAAAAGGGGCTAATCGGCCCCTTTTCCAAAACAATATATTTTGAAGGGCACGAACTATGCACTATAGGTGGTCATGTCCTTATCCACTTTTTTTATTAATCCCTGCAAAACTTTACCCGGGCCAACCTCGGTAAACGATGTAGCTCCGCCTGCAATCATGTTGATCACAGTTTGTGTCCAGCGGACCGGTGAAGTAAGCTGATCTACCAGATTTTTACGGATCATCGCGGGATCTGAATATGCTTTTGCGTCTACGTTTTGGTAAACCGGACAAATGGGAAACCTGAAATGAGTAGCTTCAATAGCGGCAGCAAGTTCTTTACGTGCCGGTTCCATCAGGGGCGAGTGGAATGCTCCGCCAACGGAAAGCCTGAGGGCTCTTTTTGCTCCCCTTTGAGACAGCGCTTCAATTGCAAGGTCAATTCCCTTCAGCGAGCCTGAGATTACTATTTGTCCGGGACTGTTATAATTGGCTGGTACCACAATTTCACTTACTGAAGTGCAAACTCCCTCAACAGTGGCATCATCGAGACCTAATATCGCGGCCATGGTCGAGGGTTCGGCTTCGCATGCTTTCTGCATGGCAAGGGCTCGTTTCGATACAAGTTTCAGACCGTCTTCAAAACTGAGAGCCTGGTTGGCTACTAATGCAGAAAATTCGCCAAGGGAATGTCCGGCCACCATATCGGGTTGGAAGAAATTACCAAGAGTTTTTGCAAGAATAACAGAATGCAGGAAAATTGCCGGTTGTGTAACTCTTGTTTGTCTCAGGTCCTCATCGGTACCATAGAACATCAGGTTTGTGATCTCAAAACCCAGAATCTCATTAGCCCGGTCAAATAATTTACGGGCTGTTTCATGAGTTTCATAAAGCTCTTTACCCATTCCTGCAAACTGCGCTCCCTGTCCGGGAAAAACAAATGCCTTCATTTAAACTGATTTATAAGAATTGACAAAAATAGTCAGATATCTTTTAAAAACTAAGGAATGGCGGTAAAATTTAGGATAACTTCGATCCAATCAAATGAATGAACTCCTCCCTCGTCTTTACATTGTTCAGGAATTCTCCTGTAAATGCAGAGGTCGTAGTTACAGAATTCTGCTTTTGAATCCCGCGCATAATCATACACAGATGTTTGGCTTCAATTACTACAGCAACGCCTGTTGGTTTAAGGGTATCCTGAATGCAGTTCAGAATTTCAACTGTCAGTCGCTCCTGAACCTGCAACCTTCGTGAATATGCTTCTGCAACCCTTGCAATTTTGCTAAGACCTGTGATATAACCGTTAGGAATATAAGCGATATGAGCCTTGCCAAAGAACGGGAGAAGATGATGTTCACACATGGAGAATATCTCAATGTCTTTTACAATAACCATCTGCTGGTATTGCTCTTTAAACATGGCCGATTTAAGGATTTCAGAAGGATCAATTCCATATCCATGGGTAAGATACTGCATTGCTTTGGCAACTCTTTCAGGTGTTTTAGCCAGACCTTCACGCAGATTGTCCTCAACCAATCCTTCTAAAATGTACTTATAGTGTGAACTTAATTGTTCCGTGAGTTCCTCGTTGTAATTTTCGATTCTTTCATATCCGTTCTCGCCTTCGATCAGGTTGTGACTTTTTTTCATTTAGATTTAATTTATAGCATTTACAAATTCAATTATAATTACAAATTAAATAATACTGCTACTCCAGGCACTCTCGGCGCTCCAAACTCCACGCAATTTTTCTATCCGAAATACTCAACAAAATTATTTTCAGTTTCCTGGATCTTAACACGATGCAAATCCACATCAATAGCTTTAAGATAAGGTTCAATCTCCTCCCAGATGGCAATCGCCAGATTCTCGGTGGAAACCATTTTCCCCTTCATAAAACCTACCTCAATATTGATATTTTTATGATCCAGTTTGCTGGTTATATGCTCTCTTATCAGTGAACTCAATAGCTTAAGATCAACCAGGTAACCAAGATCCTGTTTAACTTCACCCTTCACCGTGATCCATAATTCATAATTATGTCCATGCCAGTTGGAATTTGCACATCCCCCGTAAATGGTATCATTCCTCTCATCCGTCCAGGATGGATTAAAAAGCCTGTGGGCGGCGCTAAATCTTTCTCTTCTTGTAATGAATACCATGAAGAATGGATTTTTTTACAATTTAAGTTTTTTAATACTATTTTTGAAAAATAATCATTTGTGTCCGGTAAAACATTAAAACTTTTATATGACTAATATTTCGCTGCTCTGCAGCTTAATGCAATCCACGTAATTTCCTGGCTACAAATATTTTGCTGCTCTGCAGCTTTTTTAAGCGGCAGCGCCGCGTAAATATTTGTAGAAATAATGATAAAAACCAATAGTAAACCCTGTTAGGGGCGAAACATATGCGAATATCATTAAAATCAATCTTTTCAATTGATTGAAAAAATTTTTACCGGACAACATTGATTCTGAATTCTAAATTCTAAATTCTAAATTCTACCTTCTGAATTCTACCTTAAAAAACTCTCGAAGCTATCTTTCTGATATTATCAGAAATTCCGATAGTATAATAATGCAAAGCAGGAACTCCTGCTTTTTTTAATTCAAGGGATTGTTGGATTGCCCATTCTACACCAACTTCCTTAGCTTCGGCGTTAGTTTTACATTTCTGAACTTCCTTTACCAGTGCGCTGGGAATTTCAACATGAAAGATCCGTGGCAGGACTTCTACATCTTTAATAGTTGTGATGGGCTTAATTCCGGGTATGATGGGAACCTGGATATCCGCTTTCCGGCACAAATCCACAAAATCGAAAAACTTTGATGTTTTGTAGAAAAGCTGGGTGACGATATATTCAGCGCCGGCATCCACCTTTGCTTTAAGATGTTTAATATCCTCATCCATATTCGGCGCTTCAAAATGTTTCTCCGGATAACCTGCAACTCCAATTGAAAAATCTGTAGGAGTGGCGTTCTCCACTTCCCTGTCGAGGTAAATTCCTTTATTCAGGTTCATTATCTGGTTAACCAAACCGATCGTATGTTCGTGACCATTTTTTTCAGCGATAAAATCACGGTAACCTTTCTGTGCATCACCACGCAATACCAATAGATTCTGCATTCCCAGGAAATGCAGATCGATCAGAACATCTTCGGTTTCTTCCTTTGAAAATCCGCCACAAATCATATGTGGAACTACTGTAAGGTTGTATTTATACTGTATTGCAGCGCTGATTGCCACAGTACCCGGACGCTTTCTGACAATAGTTCTTTCCATAAATCCATTTCCGGCCGGACGATAAATAGATTCCTGCTGATGATAGGTAATGTTCACATTCAGCGGATTAAATTCGATCAGGGGATCAATGGCATTATAAATATCATCAAGCTTCCTGCCCTTTAACGGAGGTAAAAGTTCAAAGGAAAAAAGGGTTTGTTTTGTGGTTTTTAGTTGATCGGCGACTTTCATTTTTTGTGATTTTTTCTTACCAATTGTTTTTTTAATATGTGATGTCGTGGCATATGTGATGTTTTGATGCATTTTTTAAAATCATCAAGTTCTAAAGTTCGTCACCTTGTCTCGTCCGTCACGACCGTCACTCCCGCTAATAATTCAAATTCGAAGCCAGCCAGCTCTCCGCTACTGATACCTCCACACCTTTGCGCTTCGCATAATCTTCTACCTGGTCTTTACTAATTTTTCCCACGAAAAAATACTTCGATTCCGGATGCGCGAAAATTAATCCGCTCACTGAGGCTGCAGGATACATGCTGTAGCTCTCGGTAAGCTGAATACCAGTGTTTGCTTCTGCATTCAGAAGTTCAAAAAGCTGCCTTTTTTCGGTATGATCGGGACAGGCCGGATAGCCATGTGCAGGTCTTATTCCTTTATATTTTTCAAGTAAAAGATCATCCAGCTTAAGTGCCTCATCCGGAGCATAAGCCCAGAATTCCTTCCTGATCCGTAAATGCAGTAATTCGGTAAAAGCTTCTGCAAGTCTGTCGGCAAGGGATTTGAGCATGATGCTGCTGTAATCATCGTGATCATTCATAAATTCATCAATCTTCTTTTCAATGCCGATACCTGCTGTAATTGCAAAAGCGCCAATATAATCGATGATTCCGGTGTCTTTGGGTGCGATAAAATCCGAAAGACAATAATTCGGAGTGCTGTCGCTTTTTTTCGTCTGGTTGCGCAGATTAATAAAGCGTGTAATCACTTCACTTCGGGTTTCATCTGAATACACTTCTATGTCATCACCTACAGAGTTTGCGGGCCAGAATCCTACCACAGCTTTTGCCCGAAGCCACTTTTCTTCAATAATACGGTCAAGCATGGTATTGGCATCATCAAATAATTTTTGCGCTTCCCCGCCCATCGCGGGATCTTTGAGGATATCGGGATATTTTCCCCTTAGCTGCCAGACAACAAAAAAGAAAACCCAGGAAATATATTCCCTGATTTCCGCCATGTTATAGTCATCGAAAATTTTAACTCCTCTGAAATCAGGCTTTACAGGAGGATTATTATGCCAGTCGATTTTAAATGAATTCTTTCGGGCTTCAGACAGGTTAATATATTCCACCTGCGAAGATGAATTTGCATAGGATTTCCTCAGCTCGTCATATTCTTCATGAATCTGGATTTCGAAGTTGGCCCGTAACTCTTTATTCATGAGACTTCCTGCAACAGCAACTGAACGGGAAGCATCTTTTACATGAACAACCGGTGCAGTGTAATTTTGTTCAATTTTGACTGCTGTATGGATTTTTGAAGTTGTGGCTCCCCCGATTAGAAGAGGAACTGTAAATTTCTGTCTTTCCATTTCTTTTGCGACATTCACCATTTCTTCGAGGGAGGGAGTTATCAGTCCGCTCAGACCAATGATGTCGGCGTTGATCTCCTTAGCTTTCTGAAGTATTTTTTCCGTGGGAACCATCACACCCATATCAACAATTTCGTAGTTGTTGCAGCTTAACACTACCCCTACTATATTTTTACCGATATCATGTACATCGCCTTTTACGGTTGCCAGGAGAATTTTTCCGGCTGAGCTCGATTCACCGGACAGGAGTTTCTCGGCCTCAATGAATGGCAGCAAACTTGCAACAGCCTTTTTCATAACCCTTGCGCTTTTCACTACCTGGGGAAGGAACATTTTTCCTGAGCCAAATAAATCTCCAACCACATTCATACCGTCCATCAAAGGCCCTTCGATTACTTTGAGAGCAAAGTCATATTTCTCCCTTGCTTCCAGCACATCAGATTCAATAAATTCGGTAATGCCCTTTACCAGGGAGTGTTTCAGCCTTTCTTCGACACTGGAATTCCTCCATTCGTCTATTGTCTTTTCATCAGTTTTTCCTTCTTTTACGTGTTCAGCGAAAGCAAGCAGTTTCTCTGTGGCATCCGGTTTGCGGTTCAGAACCACATCTTCAACCAGTTCCAGCAAATCTTTTGGTATCTCATCATATACCTGCAACATCCCGGGATTTACAATAGCCATATCCATTCCGGATTTTATAGCATGATACAGGAAAACAGAATGAATAGATTCGCGTACGGTATCATTCCCCCGAAATGAAAAAGAAAGGTTGCTGATACCACCGCTTATTTTTGCATATGGAAGGTTTTTTTTGATCCATTCGATGGTACGGATAAAATCAACTGCATAATTATTATGCTCTGACATCCCGGTAGCAATCGGGAGTACATTGGGATCGAAAATTATATCTTCGGGAGGGAAATTCAGTTTCTCAGTAAGAATGCGGTAAGCCCTTTCGCAAACCAGGATGCGGCGCTCGAAAGTATCGGCCTGACCTTTCTCATCGAAAGCCATACACACAACAGCAGCACCGTAATTTTTAACTTTTTCCGCCTGCCGGATAAAAATATCTTCGCCTTCCTTGAGACTTATGGAATTCACAATGGCCTTTCCCTGTATGCACTTCAGGCCCGTTTCAAGGACTGACCATTTGGATGAATCGATCATAATCGGCAGTTTGGCGATATCAGGTTCGGCCATCAACAGGTTAAGGAAGTTATGCATTTCATGCTCTGCATCGAGCATAGCATCGTCCATACAGATATCAAGAACCTGCGCACCGCCCTGCACCTGTTCGAGTGCAATGGAAAGCGCCTCCTCGTATTTTCTCTCACGTATGAGTCGTGCGAATCTCTTCGAACCGCTTACATTTGCCCTTTCACCAATATTTATAAAATTGCTGCCTTCATAAACTGTGAGAGGTTCGAGTCCGCTGAGTCTGAGTTTATGTTCTCTCGGCGGGGGAATACGTCTTGAAGCATTTTCTGCATACCTGACGAATTCCCGGATATGAGCCGGAGTTGTACCACAGCAGCCTCCAACAATATTTACAAATTCTGAATCAAGGTAATCATGTATATGTTTTCCCATTATTTCGGGGGATTGGTCGTACTCCCCAAACTGGTTTGGCAACCCGGCATTTGGGTGTGCACTTACATAGACCGTTGATTTCTTTGATAACTCCGCCAGGTATGGTCTCATTTCCTCTGCCCCAAGTGAACAATTCAGTCCTAACGATAAAAGTTCAACATGTGAAACGGAATTCACAAATGCTTCAAGAGTCTGTCCCGACAAAGTACGGCCGCTTGCATCGGTAATGGTTCCGGAAACCATAAGAGGAATTTTTTGTCCCAGTTCCTTAAAAAGTTGTTCAATCCCGAAAATCGCAGCTTTGGCATTAAGAGTGTCGAATATGGTTTCTAAAAGGAGAATATCAGAACCTCCTTCCACGAGAGCTTTAGCCTGTTCAAAATAGGTTTCAGACAGGAAGTCGAAATCTACTGCTCGGTAACCGGGATTGTTTACGTCCGGAGAAAGCGAAGCAGTTTTATTGGTAGGTCCCATTGCCCCGGCAACGAAACGAGGTTTTTCAGGAGTTTGCAGATTAACTAAATCAACCTCTTCCCTTGCAAGCCGGGTTGATTCCAGATTCATTTCATAAACAAGTGATTCCAGATGGTAATCGGACTGAGAAATTCGATTAGCATTAAATGTATTTGTACTAATAATGTCTGCCCCGGCCAATATAAACTCCCTGTGAATATTTCTGATTATTTCAGGCTGAGTAATTGAAAGAAGTTCATTATTTCCCTGGAGATCATGTAGAAAAGCAGCAAACCTTTTTCCCCTGAAATCCTTTTCGGTAAGCTTATAAGTCTGGATCATGGTGCCCATTGCCCCATCCAACACCAGGACTCTCTTTTCAAGTTGATTATATAATAATTCTTTTCGATTCATCCGTAAAACTTAAATTTAAAATAACATTCCGGAAAATTACCGGAAAAACACATCCTATAAAAAAACAGAGGGTAAGAAAATTTAAAAGATGGTAAGCC
>CAYGFI010000040.1:21770-31032 GCA_964349045.1 uncultured Chitinophaga sp. | reverse complement strand
ATTTTATAATATTATAAATCAGTAGGTTATACTCCATAATTAACTGGCTGAATTTATAAGAATTATCCTTTAAATACATCATTTATCAATATCATACAGAAGTTCATTGTTAAATTTTCAAATGGCCGAATAGGCGAACTGGAGAATTATAAAGCCCTGAAATAAAATATAAACCTTAATTTTCAGTTATAACTTTCACACCTAAACCGATAGTTTTTGAGGAGCTTTTTAAAAAATAAATTCTTGCTGTTGCTACCTTTTTTGACAACAGCCTGTTCAACCACGAAAAATACCTTCATTAGTCGTAGTTATCATAACGTCACATCTCATTATAATGTTTTTTTCAATGGGAACGAGAGTTTTAAAAAGGGAATAAAACGTGCGGAGACTTCTCAGTCTGATAATTATTCGAAACTATTACCCTTGTTTTATTATTCTGACAATACTATCTCGCAGATGGTCACCGGCGATATGGACCGGGCAATCAAAAAAGCCAGTAAGGTCATAACTCTTCATTCTATTACCGCCAAGCCTGAATTAAAGAAAGGGCCCCAATCCCCCAGACAAAAAGAATTTTATAATAAAAAAGAATTTAACAGGTGGATTGACGATAATTATCTGTTGATGGGGAAATCGTATGTTTATCAGAATCAGCTTGGACTTGCAGGGGAAACCTTTAAATATATCATTACAAATTTTCCCGATCAACCTATTAAATACAGCGCACTAATCTGGTTATCAAGAGTATATATTGAAACTGGTGAGTATCGCGAAGCGGAGAAAATTCTCATCACTCTTCAACTGGATGAGAAAATGCCCCGGAAATATCATAAAGACTTTTATACCAGTTTTGCTGATCTTCACATAAAGGAAAAAAATTATATCAAAGCTGTGGAGATGCTTGAAAAGGCTATAAAACTGGTAAGAAAAAAGCACTATAAGATCCGTTATACATATATTCTGGCACAGCTTTACCAGGAAGCTGGAAATCCGGCTAAAGCTTTAGGGGCATACAAAAAGGTAATAAGGATGAATCCGCCTTACGAAATGACCTTTAATGCAAAAATCAATATGGCCGGGTCTTTTCAGGCAGGCTCTGAAGGGGGGAGGGAGATAAGGAGTCTCCTTCGAAAGATGCTGAAAGACGAAAAAAACAAAGACTTTCAGGATCAGATTTATTATGCGCTCGGGAATATTGCTCTTAAGGAAGGTAATAAAGAAGAAGCAATAAGTTTGTACAAACTCAGCATAAGCAAAAGTGTCAGCAATTTTAATCAGAAAGGCTTATCCTATCTCGCGCTGGCTGATTATTATTATGTTATTCCTGAATATGCTCTGGCTCAGGCTTACTACGATAGTACCATGCAGAACATTGATAACGCTCATGAAAATTATAACCAGTTAAGCAACAAAACAAAATCCCTGACTCACCTGGTTGAAAACCTGGTTATTTATGAGATGGAGGATAGTGTGCAGGTCCTTGCCAAATTACCTGAGAGTGAGCGGAATGCAATTATTGATAAAATTATAGCCGATGTTGTTGCCCTCGAGCAGGAAGAAGCAAAAAGAAAATCGGAGGAAATGCTCGATAAGCAATATGGAATGATGAACCAGAATCAGTCGGCAGGCGACCGGCTTCCAGGTAATACCGCAGGCGGGAGCTGGTATTTTTATAATCTTAATGCAAAAGGATTTGGACAGCCTGATTTCAGGATGCGCTGGGGTAACCGTAAGCTCGAAGATAACTGGAGAAGATTGAATAAACAGGTTGTTGAAAGCTTTGAAACAGCAGAAAGCCAGGCCACCCCTGATTCTGTCAGCGAAAAGAAAACTACGGTTCTCAGTACCAGGACGCGTGAGTTTTACCTGCAAAATATTCCTTTCTCTGATTCAGCGCTTGTAAGTTCAAATGAAAGGCTTGTCAAAGCGCTTTTTAACATGGGCGAAATTTACCGGATCGAGTTTAACGATATGAATAAGGCTATTGCATGCTTTGAAGAACTTGTTGATAAATATTCTTCTCACACACTTGCCTTCCCTTCTTATTATCATCTTTATGAGATATATGGAATATTAAATGATGTGGCTAAAAGTGATTTTTATAAAAATCTTCTCATTAAAAAATACCCTGATCATCCCAGGGCAAAAATGCTGGCAAATCCCGATTATGTAAAGGAACTGGAACAGGAAATGAACCGGGTAAATAAATTTTATGAAGATACCTATATCAGATATAAATCTGCAGATTATGCCGGGGTTGTTAATAACGCTGATCTTGCCCTGATTCAATATAAAGGAGACGCGATAATTCCACGGTTTATATTGCTCAGAGCTTTGTCAATAGGCCAATTGCAGGGTCAGGGAAGACTTAAAGAAGAACTAGATACTTTGGTTAAAGCATTCCCTGACCATGAAGTAAGCACCTATGCAAAGGAACTGATTGAATTCATTTATGATATATCCCCCGAAATCAAAACGGCTGATATTGCAGCGCAGGCTGAAGAAATATTTACATTTGATTCTGCTGAAAGTCACTATCTGGTTGTATCTGCAATTAAATCAGTCGATATTAATCAAATAAATTTTAACATGATTAATTTTAATCTTGATAATTACGATAATCTTAACCTGGGAATTCTTAAGGCAGAATCATCCGGCAGGAATCTGCTGGTGGTTCAATCTTTCAGTGACCTTGAAAAGGCCCGCCGTTATTTTTTAAGTGTTGGCAGCAGCCGGTCAGATATTGTAGGGATCCACAAACCAGAGGACGTAAAAATATTCCTTATATCTTCCGGAAATTATGATAAATTACTGCAGGACAATAGTTTAGAAAAGTATATCCTTTTTTATGAAAAACATTACTAATTAACCCGGAATCCTTTCAATGATGGAAAAAATCATAAGAATATTATGGGTAGATGATGAAATCGACTTATTAAAGGCCTATATACTTTTTCTGAAAGAGAAGGGTTTTCACCTGGAAACAGCAAATAACGGTGATGATGCACTATTTATGGTTGAACAGCAGGAATTCGACCTGATTTTTCTGGACGAGAATATGCCCGGTTTAAGTGGATTAGAGACTCTGACCCGAATTAAGCTTATCCGTCCGAATGTTCCGGTGGTGATGATCACGAAGAGCGAAGCTGAAGACATCATGGAAGAGGCCATTGGCTCAAAAATTGCAGATTACCTTATAAAACCAGTAAATCCCAATCAGATTCTCCTGACCATTAAAAAGAATATCGATACAAAACGCCTGGTAAGTGAGAAAACTACGAGTGATTACCAGATACAGTTTTCACAGATAACTTCTCGTATCAATACAGCCTCTTCTTACAATGACTGGGTTGATATTTATAAGCTGCTTTGTTTTTGGGAGATAGAGTTGGATAGCCATTCACAAACAGCGATGGATGAGGTGCTTCTGATGCAAAAATCAGAAGCTAACAAAGGATTTGCCCGGTTTATAAAAACAAATTACCGGTCATGGTTTGAACCTAAGAATATTGAAAAACCTCTGCTTTCTCCCAATGTTATGAGTGCAAAGGTTTTTCCCCTGCTCGATAAAGGAGAAAAAGTTTTTTTTCTGTTGATTGATAATCTAAGGTTCGATCAGTGGAAAGTAATTGAAAAAGACATAAGTGAATTTTTAAAAGTGGAATCCGAAGAGCTTTATTGCAGTATTCTTCCCACTGCCACACAATACTCCCGGAATGCGATGTTCGCCGGGCTCATGCCTTTGGAAATCAACAATTTGTTTCCGGGAGTTTGGCTATTTGACGACGAGGAGGGAGGAAAGAATCTAAAGGAAAAGGAGCTTTTCGAAAATCATATTAACAGGCTTGGGAAGACTTATAAATTCCGTTATGAAAAAATTAATAATCTTAAGGCCGGCAAAAAACTTCAGGAATCAGTTTCTGATCTGTTGAACTATGATTTAAATATTATAGTTTACAATTTTGTTGACATGCTTTCACATGCACGCACGGAGATGGAAATGATCCGCGAACTGGCAAATAATGAATCGGCTTATCGTTCACTTACAGTTTCCTGGTTCCGGCATTCGCATCTGCTGGAGCTAATCAGGCTCTTAGCGAATCATAAGGTTAAAGTAATAATAACTACCGATCACGGTACAATCCGCGTTAACAATGCCGTTCGGATAATAGGTGACAGGCAGACATCTACAAATTTAAGATACAAGCTGGGCCGGAATATGAATTACGATCCAAAACTGGTTTATGAAGTGAAATTTCCTGAAGAAGTTCATCTTCCAAAAGCAAATTTAAGTTCAAAATATATCTTTGCCATGAATGATGATTTCCTTGTTTACCCCAATAATTATAATCATATTGCCAATTACTACAGGAATACTTTTCAGCATGGAGGAATCTCCCTCGAAGAAATGTTAATCCCGCTCATAACACTAAGGTCTTAGAATTATGAGAGAACTAATAATTGAATCCCCCGAAAATATTGATAAGCCGGCTAAAGAATTTATAAAAATACTGGGTGACAGGAAAGTTGTGGCATTTTTTGGTGAGATGGGAGCCGGTAAAACCACTTTTATCAAAGCGCTTTGCAGGGAATTAAATGTTGTAGACGGAGTTAGCAGTCCTACTTTTGCATTAGTATATGAATACCACACTTCTGACAATTCGGTTATATATCATTTTGATTTTTACCGGATAAACAATGCCACAGAGCTTTTTGACCTGGGGTATGAGGATTATTTTTACAGTGGCCACTTATGTTTTATCGAGTGGCCGGAAAAAGCGACTCATCTGATACCGGCGGGCGCCCTCAGAGTATATATAACGGTACAGAATGATGGTAAAAGAATACTGAAAATTGAGGAATAGCAGATAATTCTTGACAAGCATGGGTATTTGTAGTATTTTAGTTCGCCCAAGAAATTAAGCAAAGGTATAAATGATCCAGGCAAACAAAACAAATTCCAGGTATTCATTCCCAAACGGAGGATTACTCCCCCGGGAAGAAATGCTTGAAGTAGGTAAAAAACCTAAAATTCTCAGCATTGGTCTCCCCATGGAAGATCAGGATCAGGAGAGCCGGGTTTCACTCACTCCTGAAGCAGTTGAGATACTGGTAAATAATGGACATGAGGTTCGGATTGAAAACAATGCCGGAAAAGCTTCCAATTATTCCAATAATGATTATAGCGAAAAAGGAGCATTAATTGTTGATAAAAAGGAAGACGTATATTCTTCAGATATTATAATCAAAATTGCTCCTCCAACTCTGAAAGAATTGAAATGGCTCAATTCACAACAAATATTGTTTTCTTCATTACACCTTCAGTCTCAAAATAAAGAATTCATGCAGGAGTTGATCTCCCGCAAGATCACTGCAATTGCATTTGAGAAGATCAAAGACGAAAATAACTCCTATCCGGTAACCAGCTCCATGAGCGCCATTGCCGGGAATACAGCTGTTTTGATTGCAGCCGAATACCTGAGTAATCTAAGGGGAGGAAAAGGCGTCATGCTGGGTGGCATTACCGGGATAACACCTACCGAGGTCGTCATCCTTGGAGCCGGTACAGCAGCTGAATATGCTGTAAGAGCAGCTATGGGACTTGGAGCTTTCGTAAAAGTTTTTGATCAATCGGTGCAGCGGCTGAGGCAATTGCAAATTAATGTGGGAATAAGACTTCACACCTCAGTTTTTCATCCCCGGGTATTAAAAAACGCCTTAAAATCGGCTGATGTACTGATCGGGGCTATACACCTGATCGAAAAAGGGCCGAGATTTTATGTTACTGATGATATGGTAAAAGTAATGAAGAAAGGTTCAGTAATTGTGGATATCAGTATTGATCAGGGAGGATGCGTTGAGACTTCAGAATGCAGAAACCAGCATGATCCGGTATTTACCAAACATGGTGTGGTTCATTATTGTGTTCCGAATATTCCTTCCAGCGTAGCCCGTACCGCTTCAATTGCAATCAGTAATGTGTTGCTTCCCTTGCTGCTTGAGATGGGAGAAGCAGGGGGGTTAAATAAAAAGCTCAAGGAAGATAAGGGTTTACGACACGGAGTATATGTTTACAATGGTATTCTGACCAACGAGTATATTGGTAAACTTTTTGACATTCCCTCCAAAGATATTGACCTTTTCATGGCGGCATTTTAGTTATTTATTATGATAAGATTGTTATTCAGGTCGGTAAAGGAAGGTAATCTGCTATTTTTCTATCCATACAAGATACTGAGAATAAGCCTGTTAATTTTATTTTTCATAACTCCCTCATGTAAAAAGGATAATGGAAATCCTTCTCACACCAATGAAATTACTTTAAGTTCGCAAACATTTGGCACCCAGCCGTATTATATTATGGGGTATTCATTCGAATATCAGGATTTTTATGAAAGGATTTCTTCCGGAAGTGAAATTGATATTTACCTGAATGAGATACTGAATACAAAAGGGGAGCTTACCGGGGTTCAGTTTTCTACTAACACGGTATCTGAGTCAACTTATGGCTTTTATCTGAATGCGGAATTCCTTGATCTGGCCGGGGCAGAAGAGTTCTATAATAATTATAACCAGGCCGCTTTTCCGGAATTTGTTACCCTTACGGATACCATTAAAGCGTTTCAGATGTATACATTCAGAACATGGAAAGCGAATTACGTAAAATTTTTTGTTAAGGAAATCAGAGTCTATAATGAGGGAGATCGGGCTGAATATATGGAGGTTGATATAAAATATTTTATCCAGAGGGATGGAACGATATATTTCTCTAATTAATCCATGTTAAAAACTGCACTTTTCTTTTTTGTTTTCTGGATTGGGCTCATGCTGAGCCTGATTTTTTTGCCGGTGTATTACCTTATTAAATTTGCCGGATTTAAAATGACAGAAAAAAAATTTGTCTATTATATTACCAGCCGCTGGGCCCGGTTTACTCTTTTTACCGCAGGAATAAGGCTTTCCGTGTCAGGAAGGGATAATCTGCCTGAAGCGCAATCAGGATTCGTTGTAATTTCAAATCATCAGGGGAATTTTGACATTCCGGTATTTGTATCCTGCATGCCATTTGCCGCGGGATTTATTTCCAAGAAGGAATTGATGAATTTACCTTTTATCAGCGCCTGGATGAATGCTCTACATTGTTTGGCCATTGACCGCGACAATCCCAGGGAATCAAGAGAGAGGATTATTGAACGTATAAAATGCACGGATATGAATCCTATTTTCCTCTTTCCCGAGGGAACCCGAAGCAGGGGCCCGGGAATGGGACCTTTCAGGACAGGGAGTCTTAAGATATTCTTTCTTAACCGGATCGATGTGGTACCTGTAACCATTAACGGTAGTTATAAATGCTTTGAAAAATATGGAAATATTAAAGGGGGCAGGGTCAGCGTATTTTTTCATCCTGTAATGAATACTTCCGGTTACGGGTTGTCAGAATTTGAAAAATTTAATTCCGATCTGCAGAAAATTATTTCATCACCTCTGGAAGAATAAGTTTTTAACAGGATAGTTAAATTTGAGAAATGATAGCAGCAATGATATACATTATGCCACAGAGATACCGAGAGCGCTCAGTACCTCAGAGAATACACCGTTTTGTATGTCTCTGTGACAAAACGATTATAAATCAGAAATTAACAATATCAAAATGCGTTTCATATATAAGTTAGGGATCCAGCTTTATCTTCTTCTCATCATTCTGGTAGCTCCTTTCAATATCAAAGCCCGAAGGTGGCTGAAAGGCAGACAGGGAATATGGAGAAAAATCAGACTTAACATCAAACCCGGTGATAGTGTCGTTTGGGTTCACTGCGCATCACTGGGAGAGTTTGAGCAGGGAAGGCCGATAATTGAAGAGATCCGCAAAACCATGCCTGAAAAGAAAGTGCTCCTGACTTTTTTTTCCCCTTCAGGTTACGAGCTGAGAAAGAATTATGAAGGAGCACATTGTGTGACCTATATGCCTCTGGATACCCGGTTTAATGCCTGGCGGTTTATGAATCTTGTTAAACCGGAAATGGCGTTTTTTATAAAATACGATTACTGGTATTATTTTCTCAGAACCCTTAAAAAGAAAAAGATTCCGGCATATATTGTCTCTGCCAAGTTCAGGAGAGACCAGGTATTTTTTAAATGGTACGGGGTATGGTATCGCAGCGTATTAAAATTCTTCACGGTATTATATGTTCAGAATGAAGAATCAAGAAGACTATTACATGTTATAGGGATAAATAATGTTGAGGTCACGGGAGATACTCGTTTCGACAGAGTTTATGCCATTTCACAACGATCGGTTGAATATCCCTGGCTCAAGCCGTTTGCTGAGGGGAAAAAAGTTATCATAGCAGGCAGCACATGGGAAAAAGATGAACAACTACTGATTGAATATATAAACCAATCCGGTCCGGAAATCCGCTTTATCCTGGCCCCGCATGAGATCAGTGAGAAAAAACTGATCCGGATAATTGAGCTGATTGAGCATCCCACGGTACGATTTACCGATAATGATAAATCGAGCTATCTGAATGCAAAAGTTTTAATTGTAGATACAATCGGACACCTGTCATCCCTTTACCGGTATGGGAATATTGCTTATATCGGGGGAGGTTTTGGCAAGGGAATTCACAATATCCTTGAAGCGGCCACTTACGGACTACCGGTTATTATGGGTCCGAATTACAGGAAGTTCCTTGAAGCGGTTGAAATGATTGAGAGGAAGGCTGCTTTTTCAATTAATAATTATAATGAGTTGAAATCCTCTTTTGATCAACTTACAACGGATGAAAAATTAAGAGGAAACTGCTCTGCCCTGGCTAAAAGCTATATAGAATCAAAGCTTGGGGCAACCCACACGATAGTTGACCGGGCGATGAGGATCAAACCCGGGAGCAACGCAGCAGGTTAGTGTTAACTTAAATTTATTATGTCACAATAGTTTAAGTATTTATTCCCCCCGACTTTTTATGAATATTACGTCAATATTGGGTTAACAAACAATAGTATTCTCATTCATTCCTTAAGACTTGTAATTTCTTCTGTTGGTTTATGATCCTATCACCAAAATTTCTTTTTTAACAAACTGCGGTTCCAAACTAATTATATCTTGTTGATAAATGAGAGCTTTTTAATTCAGTAAAGCTTCTTTTTCTTCATATCTTAAATTCCTTAAAAAAAAACTCTGCCGCAGGAAATTTTTGAAACTTTTTTAAATGAATAATGTTGAAAAAGACAGAATAAAAGACATAAACATCTGATTATA
>CAYGFI010000040.1:0-21760 GCA_964349045.1 uncultured Chitinophaga sp. | reverse complement strand
ATTAGCTGTTAATATTAGCTAACTGAAAATCAGACATATAAATTCAAGGGTTGAAAAGTAAACCAGAATGTTAATAAATACAGATTTAAAAAACTTGGTTGGAGACTCTGTATGTATAAATTGCAATACCTGTTTTCACAGGACAGAAATCCCCTAAAGAATTGGAAACTAACCCAAAAAAAGGAAAGCTTGACATGGACGAATTGGCAGCAACTAAGAAATCTGAATTTCTATTTGATAAAAATTCAGAAAAGTCTGAAGTGAATCAGGCAAAATCTCAAAATGCAAAAATTACGTACACACATGATGAAGCATTTCAGGAAGCATTGAAATATTTCAAAGGGGATGAACTGGCCGCTAAGGTCTGGGTGAATAAATATGCCCTGAAAGATTCTTATGGCGCTTTATATGAAAAGTCACCCGACGAAATGCACCACAGAATTGCAAATGAACTGGCCCGGATTGAAGGCAGGTACCCTAATCCTATTGCCGCAGACGAAATTTATGCATTGCTTCAGGATTTTAAATACATAATCCCCCAGGGATCTCCTATGACCGGTATTGGCAACAATTTTCAGGTTGCATCACTCTCCAATTGTTTTGTTATTGGTCATGATGGTCCGTCCGATTCGTATGGTGGAATAATGAAAATCGATCAGGAACAGGTACAGCTCATGAAAAGGCGCGGAGGCGTGGGTCATGATCTTTCCCATATTCGCCCTACCGGTAGCCCGGTTCTTAACAGTGCACTGACTTCCACAGGTGTTGTTCCTTTCATGGAGCGCTACTCGAATTCTACCCGGGAAGTGGCCCAGGATGGAAGAAGGGGAGCCCTCATGCTCAGTATTTCAATTAAACACCCGGATGCCGAACGATTTATTGATGCCAAATTAGAATCCGGAAAAGTTACAGGAGCTAACGTTTCCGTCAGGATCAGCGATGAATTTATGGACGCTGTTGTAAACAATAAACCTTTTATTCAGCAGTACCCTATCGATTCAGCTAAACCGGTCTTTACCAGGGAGATCGATGCCCGTAAACTGTGGGGCAAAATTGTTCACAATGCCTGGAAATCGGCTGAGCCCGGAATTTTATTCTGGGATACCATTTCGAGAGAATCGGTGGCAGACTGTTATGCTGACCTGGGATATAAAACCGTTTCCACCAATCCCTGTGGTGAGATACCGCTTTGCCCATATGATAGCTGCCGCCTGCTCGCTATAAACCTTTATGGTTACGTGGAAAACCCGTTTACACCCGCGGCCCGCTTTGATTTCGACCTGTTTAAAAAGCATGTAGGCATTGCCCAGAGAATGATGGATGATATTATCGATCTCGAAATTGAAAAGGTTGATGCCATCATTTTGAAGATTGAAAAAGATCCCGAAGATGAAGAAATTAAAGGTGTGGAAAGACGTTTATGGGACAAGATCAGGATTAAAGCCACCGAAGGCCGCAGAACCGGCGTAGGTATCACCGCTGAAGGAGATATGCTCGCTGCCCTGGGACTGATCTATGGTAGTGAAAATGCAATTGATTTCTCTGTTGAGATTCATAAAACAGTTGCTTTGGAAGCCTACCGTTCTTCAACCGTAATGGCAAAGGAACGCGGGGCATTTAAAATTTTCAGTGCACAAAGAGAGAAAGACAATCCATTTATCAACCGCCTGAAAGCCGAAGATGAATCACTTTACCAGGATATGATGAAATACGGCAGGAGAAATATCTCACTGCTTACTATTGCTCCTACCGGTACAACCAGCCTGATGACCCAGACTACATCCGGTATTGAACCGGTTTTCCTCCCCTATTATCAGAGAAGGAGAAAAGTAAATCCAAATGACAAGGATACCCACATCACCTTCGTTGATGAGGTAGGTGACAGCTGGGAACAGTTTAATGTATTACATCACAAGTTTATTACCTGGCTTGAAGTAAACGGATATAATGCCAAAGAAGTCATGTCATGGGAGGATGAGAAAGTACAGGAAGTAGTTAAAAAATCACCCTATTATAAAGCTACCTCCAACGATGTTGATTGGATGGCCAAAGTACATATGCAGGGGCAGATCCAGAAATGGGTGGACCATTCAATAAGCGTTACAATAAACCTTCCCGCTAATGTTAAGGAAGATCTCGTTGGGGAACTTTATATAAAAGCATGGAAAAGCGGTTGCAAAGGGGTTACAGTGTATCGTGACGGATCTCGCTCAGGAGTATTGATTGCCAATGATGAAAAGAAGAAAAATATCCTGGAAGGAAATATTGAAAATGTAAGACCAAAAAGGCCAAAAGAACTCGATGCCGAGATCATCCGGTTCGTGCATAATAACGAAAAGTGGATCGCGTTTATCGGGATAAAAGATGAACGTCCTTATGAAATTTTTACCGGTCGCCAGGATGATGAAATGTTCCCGATCCCTAACAGCATCAGTAAGGGAAAGATCATTAAAAACCGTGGCGACGATAATAAACCCCGCTACGATTTTGAGTACACCGATAAATATGGTTATAAAAATACCAACGGCGGATTATCTCACCAGTTTAATAAGGAATACTGGAACTATGCAAAACTCATCTCGGGAGTACTACGCCACGGAATGCCGATTGCCGATGTGGTAGATCTTATCAGCTCATTACGGCTCGACAGCGATGCGATCAACACCTGGACGGCCGGCGTAGAGCGTGCATTACGGAAATATATTCCCAATGGCACCAAAGTAAAAGGAGGGCATATCTGCCAGGATTGTCATTCCGATTCATTGATCTACCAGGAAGGCTGTCTGATCTGCACGGTTTGCGGGTCTTCGAAGTGCGGGTAGAAATAAGTGCCTAAAGTACTTAGAGTGCCTGGAGTTTAGAGTACCCGGGGCACTTACAATGGTATATAATCCTCTGACTTAAACCTGAGAAGAGTTTAAGATTGTGACCCGTTCTAAAAAATGTCTATACAAATCAATGTAGATATGTATAAAAATGATCAAGTAACAAGACGTTACATTGAGCGTTTCAAACTCAAAATTTTATCCGGACTTAGTATCGGTAAATACTCTAAGATAGAACTTTCCAGGATTTATAGATTACAATCCAGTACCATTAATGAATAGATCTTTGAGGCATTTTAGCAGAAAAAGGATTTGTTTTAAACGGTAAACTAAATAAAATTCATGATACAAATCCAGAACGAAATGTATTATACATTGGTAACCGGAGCATCGAGTGGGATTGGATATGAATTAGCACTATTATTTGCTAAAAACGGGCATAATCTAATTCTTGTTGCAAGGCAAAAAAGTAAAATACTAAACCTGGCTGCTGAACTAAAAAAAAAATATACGGTTGATATCGCGGTTATCTCTATAGATTTAAGTCAGGCTAATTGTGCAGTAGAAATATTCAGGCAGGTTCAGTTAAAGGCTTTACATGTAAATTATCTCGTAAATAATGCTGGTTTTTATATCAAAGGTGCTTTTTCTGAAACATCATGGGAAAAAGAGCAGGAATTAATTTATTTACAGTGCTTAAATCATACCCATCTGATTAAATTGTTTCTACCGGCAATTCTGAAGCAGGGTAAGGGAGGAATACTGAATGTTTGTTCAACAGGTTCATTTACCCCCGGGCCATTTAATGCCATATATTGTGCGGCAAAGAGCTTTATGTTGAGTTTTTCTGAAGCTCTGGCAGAAGAAGTTGCTGGTTCAGGAGTTACCATTACGGCATTGTGCCCAGGTGGCACAAAGACTTCCTTTCAGGATTTTAGTAATAGGAAACGCTCCTTCTTCAATCCGATAATGGATGCCTCCATTGTTGCAAAGGCAGGATTTCATGCTTTAATGAAAGGGAAAAATGTGGTTATCCCCGGAATATCAAATAAGATACAGGTATTTATTATACGGTTCCTTCCAAGATTTCTTGTTCGTAAACTGGCCGGAAAGTTCATAGAACAGAAACACAAATAGTTTAAACCGATTTCAATGAAACATATAATTTTTGGAATCAGATATCTTATCAATTATTGGTTCAATGGAGATACTCAACCGTTGATCTGTGGACTTGTACTTCATAATAAATGCAACTTGCGTTGCCGTCATTGCACCATTGTCGATAGGCCGGAAGCAACCATGAAATTTAAAGAAGCGGTTGATGTAATAGATTCTTTTTACGCCGATAGGGGTCGTTGTCTTTATCTTGAAGGTGGAGAACCTTTTATTTGGCAGGATAATGCATACACCATGGAGGATGTTGTTCAATATGCCAAAAAAAAGGGATATTATGCTGTGATTATTTATACGAATGGCACACGGTCTCTGGAGTCAGATGCGGATACAATTTTTGTAAGTGTTGATGGAAGAAAGCAAACACATGACTCTCTGAGGGGAAAATCATTTGACAGGATAATGGAAAATATCCAAAAATCCAGTCATTCTTCAATTTACATTAACTATACCATTAACTCGGTAAACAAATCTGATGTGGCT
The DNA here is from genome assembly GCA_964349045.1 of uncultured Chitinophaga sp. Lineage (GTDB taxonomy): Bacteria > Bacteroidota > Bacteroidia > Bacteroidales > JACJXF01. Next base: position 17,279 of record CAYGFI010000040.1, on the reverse strand, counting down.
AAGTTCTGTGAATATGTCGACAATATTCCTCAGATAAAGGGAACGTTTTTTTATTTCCACACGCCCTATTATGGTTACGATGAGTTAAACCTCGATGTCCCCACAAAAAAAGATATCTTATTAAAAATCTTGAAATTGAAAAAAAAGTATAAAATATTAAACTCGATTGCAGGACTTAATTCCGCTATCAGAAATGACTGGAGAAAGAACTTAAAAATATGTAAGGTGTATGAAGATGGGAAGTTTTATAATTGCTGTAGGGAGAGTAAAAACGGTGAAGTTTGTGCTGAATGTGGTTATTTGAGTTATGCCGAAATTGACCAAACAATAAAATTCAAACCCAGCGCAATATTAAATGCCCTTAAATATTTTTAAATCCGAATAAACCAGATATAAAGGAATGAGGATATATCGAGGCACATATAAAATAGTGGCAATGATAATAATACCGTTTACCGTTTTATTTTCTTTACAGATATCTGCCCAGGATAGCATAAACATGCATTATACATTTTCGCAGACCAACTCGAATTATTCATTTTATGGTAGTTTCAAATTAATTGCCCTTCCTGAATGTTTATTGGAAATTTCATTTAACCATGAGCATATTAAGGCACTGGCCCTAGATGCAAAAGAGGTTGAATTAATAAGTCAAGGGAAAAATTGGAATCAAATTCGTTATACTTATCAGGAGTTCCCTTTTTATAAAAATGTGTCACTATGGCAAAGAGTTTATAACCAGGAAAACAGAAGAGTAGATTTTACTTTGATAACAAGCAAAAATAGTCATAGCTTAATGCCCCGGATGATTTCTTCTTCAGGTTACTATAAGATTACCCAGCAGGGAGAATACGTTATTATGGAATATTTTCAACAATGTCAGCTAACAGAAGAATACATTACAAAATTGTATCTAAACAGAGCGAAAAAAAAGGCCAAAGAGTTTCTCTATCTATTTTCCGATTATGCGCGTTCTTATTGCGGTAACGCACAATCAAAAAAAATTCATTAAAACCTGGCAATTATGATTTCGGGCTTAATAAGAAGAAAAATAAGCAGTCACTTTACTGGTCAGAATGAAATAGTATTTCAAAATAATATTCCGGAAAATGTTTTAATTGGACAAAACTTAGGTGATCTTGATCAAATTGGATTATACCTGCACATACCTTTTTGTAATCAGATATGTCCGTACTGCCCATACAATAAGGAAATCTTTAGGGATTATGTTTGTATAAATTATGTAAAAGCAGTTATAAGAGAAATTGAAATCTATGCTCCTGTGATGGGTAATAAACCCATTACCAGTTTCTATATTGGTGGCGGCACACCAACTACAATGGTGAGAAAAGGTATTGAGGAGATAATCAATCATATCTACAAGCGTTTTAACATGCAGTGTCACATTCATATGGAAAGTCATCCCAATCATCTAACCCTTGAAAATTTGAGTATTATAGAAGCAATGGGGGTAAAGTACCTAAGTATTGGCGTTGAATCTTTGCAAAACAAACATCTGAAAGTTCTTGAAAGACCATACTCCGTAAATGAAGTGAAAAAAAGTGTGGAAAGAGCTGTTGGGAAAAACTTTGAGTGCGTAAACATTGATTTTATTTTTGATCTGCCTGAACAAACGGCACTTGAAGTTGAACAGACTGCCTATGAGATGGTAAATCTTGGTATACATCAGGCGGCAACCTATCCATTATTTAAATTTCCTTATACCGGATTTGGAAGAGAATTTACCAATAAAAGAAAAACATGGGCAACCATGTTACGCAGAAGAAAATATCTTAAAATAATAGAAGATATATTCTATGATTCAGGATTTGAGCGTTCCTCTGTATGGGCATTTACTAAAAAAGGTATTGACAAATATTGTTCGGTAACAGTTCCGTCATATATAGGACTTGGTGCCAGTGGGGGGGCCTATCTTAAAAACATTTTTTATATAAATACATTTAATGTTGCGGAATACAATAAAGCCCTTGAAAAAGGTAATTCTCCCATTGCTTTGTCGGTGGATTTAACGGAAAAAGCACAAATGGCCGGATGGCTTTATTGGAGGATTTATGAAACGAAATTCAGGAAAAGTGACTTTCAGCGCAGGTTTAATTATGATTTCGACAAGAAATATGGCACCTACATGAACCTACTCAATCAAATAGGATTTTTACACAATGGCCATGATCAGATTACCCTGACAGACAAAGGTACTTATTGGCTTCATGCTTTTGAAGACTTTTTCTCCATTGATTATATCAGTAGGCTATGGGGAACTTCAAAAATGAATCCCTGGCCTGATGAAATAGTTTTATAATTCACCGAATTTGGGGGGCAATATGTTCTGTATTATCCAGCGGTCATTCCCTTTGATTCAGTGACACTGATTTCTGAAGCTAATTTTTTTAGAGGACAGGCAAATCATATTAATGACAAAAAGATAATCCGGAAGATTTATTAGTTTGTTCCTTATCTGCCTGTCATATGCTTTGGTATTTACATCTATGTTCAGAGGCTGGTATAATAGTAGTTGAATATATTGACAATGCAACGGGACTTATGATTGAAACTGCTAATAGTGGTAGACAATTTAAGGAAGTAACATTAAACCCGATTGTAACTGTAACAGATAAATCAATGGTAAACAAAGCAAATGAATTTCATAAAAAAGCGAACGATTTGTGCTTCATTGCAAACTCTGTAAATTTTCCAGTTAAACATAATGCGAAAACAAAAACAAGTGAAAACTAAACGAAAAACAAAAACAACGAATAGCTATTAAATAGGACTTTATGCGGCGAGCAGCGCCAAGCGAGAAGTCCCGGTTGAACAAAATCCCAAGATACGCGGAGCTTTTTTGCTTTTCCGACGATCCCGGCGAAGCGGCTGTCAACTATTTTATTCTCAAGCTGATGGGCTACCCGGATGTAAAGGTATTATTGTAGATCTCCCCGGTTTTCCCCGGGCTAATGTATTATAAACCGGGGATTTGACAAATCCTTTAACTTTAAGTATTCCAAACTTCAGGCACTTCAAACTTCAGTTACCCAAGCTCAATTCCTTCCAATTTCCTGATATTCCAAAAAAGGATATTATAAAAATATTCTTTACCTTAGAGCAGTCTTTTTGTAAAATATTTTTTTATCTTTTTACGACTAATTAACTAAACTACAGTGATAAACAGGAAAAATCAATTCCTTGCTTTCCCGGCATTAATCCTTCTTGTATTTTTTGGCACACTAAAATCCTATTCCCAGTGCTATGAGCTTGTATGGGCAGAAGAATTTGATTATACAGGCTTTCCGGATCCCACCATCTGGAATATGGAAATTGGAAATAATAACGGGGCAAACAGCGAAAGGCAATATTATACCCGTAACGACACAGATAATTGTTGGGTAGATAGTGGCCGCATGGTCATTACTGCCATTAAGGAAAACTTTGGCGGACAAGCCTATACTTCCGCCCGCATCAACACTAAAGGCAAGGCAGAATTTATGTACGGTAAAGTGGAAGCCAGGCTTAAACTTCCTTATGGACAAGGCATTTGGCCCGCATTCTGGATGTTGGGCGCCAATATAGATCAGGTTAGCTGGCCGAGGTGTGGTGAAATCGACATTATGGAAATGATTGGAGGAGTTGATCCCCGTGACCGGACATCTTACGGAACTAATCACTGGGCAGATGTAAATGGAAACCATGCACAATACGGGGGAAGCAAAAGGCTTACATCAGGAAGGTTTGCGGATGATTTCCATATTTTCTCCATGGAGTGGAATTCGCAAAAAACAAACTGGTTTTTAGATGGAGTTCAATTTGCCACCATGAATATTACACCATCTGCTCTCAGCGAATTTCATCAGAAATATTTTATCATACTGAATCTTGCCGTTGGCGGAACCTGGCCCGGTTACCCTGATGCTACAACTATATTCCCACAGAAGTTCGAAGTTGATTATGTCAGAGTTTATAAATTGGCAGAAAACGAAATAATCGAGGGGAAGGATTCCGTTATCGCGAAAGAAAAGAACCTGAGTTTCAGCCTTCCTGTTGCTGAAGGCCGCCAGTTCCTCTGGTCGGTTCCTGAAGGAGCAAGTTTGTTAACCAGGGCTGACTCAAACGCGGTTGTTGTTGACTGGGGCTGTGCTGCCGGGGAATTGTTGTGTAATATAACAACATCCTGCACCACTTCAATTGTTAAAAGTAAAAATATAGGTTTGGCTCATCCCAGGATTGAAGGCCCTACATTTTATGATCAATCTGCCGGCAATCTTTTTTTTTTCGTGCCGGTAATAAATGAAACGGATTACCTGTGGAATGTTCCTGAAGGGGCATCTTTCATTGCCGGTGATACAAGTAACATGGCCGAGGTGGTTTGGGGTACAGGGTCTGGAATGGTAAATCTACAGATTACTAATTCGTGCGGCACAAGCAGTATCAGTAAAAAAATTTACAAATATGGCCAGTATCCTTATCCGGACCTGGAATCTCCGTTCGTTATCCCCGGAACGATCAACTCAACCGACTATGATTACGGGGGAGAAGGGGTGGCTTATCACGATGTTGATGCAAGTAACCAGGGAACCGGACCTCGCGAGGATGAAAGGGTTGATACCGAAAATCAACCGTTATTTCCAAATGTTGGGTGGATATCAACCGGCGAATGGCTTGAGTATACAATAAAAGTTCCTGTATCGGGCTATTACAGGATTGAAATGAAAGTTGCCTCTCAGAATACGAGCAATCCCGGACCCATAAGAGTATTGATAAACGGTGAATCAAGAATTAATGATATTGCGGTTCCCTCCACGGGTGCCTGGACAACTTTCCTCACGGTTTCGGAGAGACTCTTATATTTCAATACTACAGATACAGTACTTCGTATCGAAGCCGTAAAGGGAGGGTTTAATCTGGGGCCTGTTAAAATAATAGTTGATAATACAGTATCTCAAAAGGATCTTTTTGCAGGCTCCGGTCAGATTGTCCTTTATCCGAATCCTGTAAAGGACGTGATGATTGTTCATCTTAAAATGAAAACCCGGGGTGATGTCAAAACCAAAATCACGGACATTTCAGGAAAACAGGTATCCTCAGGCATTTCCAAAAGTGTCGGAGCAGGTGAGCAAAAGATCATCATGTCGGAATACATCACGTCCTTGCATCCCGGAATGTATCTTATTGAAATCAATACAACGGATCAAAAATATTTCTCAAAATTCATCAAAGAATAAACCCTATTATCCAAAGCTACAATGAAAAGTAATAAACTGTTTTCAATAGTCATTTCGCTGATTGTTGCACTTGGCGGATTTCTCCTGGGATTTGACAGTGCGGTAATTTCCGGGGCTACTCCCTTTTACAAAGTATCATTTAACCTGGATACCGGTTCATGGCTTATCGGTTTCTCTGTTGGTTCTATAATCCTTGGGGCCATCATGGGAAACATCATTGCCGGTGCCCTGGCAGACCGTTTTGGACGAAAAAAAATTCTTATTTTTACAGCTGTTCTTTTCGCGTATTGTGCTGCAGGAACGGCTTTGGCTCATAACGTTGTATTTTTTATTTCTGCAAGAATTATAGGAGGGGTCGGGGTAGGGATGGCTATACTTATCGCTCCCATGTATATTGCCGAAATTGCACCCCGTAAACTCAGGGGAACCCTGGTAACTTTCAACCAGCTAAATATAGTACTGGGTATCTCTATAGCTTATTTTTCAAACTATTTCCTTCAGCAAAGTATTGATGATCCGGATATGAAATGGAGATGGATGCTGGGGGTTGGTCTGATACCTGCCTTATTGTATTTTATACTCCTGTTCTTTGTGCCCAGGAGTCCGCGCTGGCTTATGCAAAAAGGCAAAGACGAGGAAGCCATGACTGTTCTTCAGAAAGTAAACGGAAAAGATCAGGCAGCCATTGAATTCAAAGAGATCCGGGAAAGTCTTAACAAAGATATTAATTCGGAGAAGGCAGGGTTCCGCGAAGTTTTCTCGAAAAAGATGAAGACCGTCCTGGTCATTGGTCTTGGGATAGCATTTTTCCAGCAGATCACCGGTATTAACGCAATTTTCTATTATGCCCCTATGATTTTCGAAATGGCTGGTGGAGGGAAAGATGCTGCCTTTATGCAGGCAATTATCATTGGATTGACCAATGTGGCGATGACTATTGTAGCTATGTTTCTGATCGATCGGTTAGGCAGGAAACCCTTACTGATCATTGGTTCCATTGGAATTACCCTTTCACTTTTTATTACCGGGTTTTCATTCGGGAATGCAAAATATACCCTTAATGACGCTGGTCTTGCAAGTATTAAAAAGGAAATCGAAGCAGGGATACATCCTCAGAATGCAATTCCTGTTTTTGAAGAGCTCAGTAAATATAAAAATAATGTTTATACCACTGAGGTTGCCTTTTTTGATGAGGTAAAGGCAGAAATCGGGCAGGATAATTACAACCTGTACAAGGAACTGATCCTGAAACACAGCATCAACATTCGTTCCATTTGGGTACTTATTGGTCTGATCATGTATGTTGCCTCATTCGCGATTTCCCTGGGTCCGGTGATGTGGGCCTTGTTATCCGAGATTTTCCCCAATAAACTCAGAGGCCTTGCCATTTCCATTGTCGGATTCTGGAACTCTATTGTCAGCTTCTCGGTTGCCTCTGTATTTCCAATGGAGCTTGAATACCTGGGATCGGCTACGACCTTTTACCTTTTCGCCGGTTTCGGATTTTTAACCCTGCTTTTTGTATTACGGTTTATTCCGGAGACAAAAGGAAAATCCCTCGAAGAAATTGAATCAATTCTCGTAAACAAGTAACATAAGAATTTAAAAACGAAGTCATGAAACACAATGCAATAATTTTTCTGTCAATGCTTACACTCATTTTTAGTGGATGTAACTCAGGTCCCAATAAGGAAAATGCCGTTAGCGGTTCAAAAGTTATACTTTCGAATATTGACGGTAAAAACCGTTTGTACGTCAACGGTCAGGAATTTTTTATTAAAGGTGGAGGTTGCGAATTCGGGAATATTGAAGCCCTTGCGAAACATGGCGCTAATGCAATGCGCACATGGCGCGTTGAAAATGGGCAACGAAGCGGAAAAGATGTCCTCGATGAAGCCCTGAAAAACGGATTAATGGTAATGATGGGCCTGGAAGTAGCCCGCGAAAGACATGGTTTTGATTATAACGATTCAGCACAGGTTGCTGTTCAGCTCAATTCGATCAGGAAAGATATCATTGCCCTGAAAGATCATCCTGCCTTGCTTGGCTGGGGTATCGGGAATGAGTTAAATCTTCGGGCAACCAACAATAAGGTGTGGGACGCTGTTCAGGAAATTGCCGCAATGATCCATGAAGTTGACGGTAACCACCCAACCACTACGATGCTTGCAGGTATCGGGAAGAACGAAGTTGATTATATTGCCGCAAACTGTCCTGATATCGATTTTCTGTCGGTGCAGATGTATGGCGACATTGTTAATTTACCAAAACGTCTGAGCGATGCCGGTTATTCCGGACCTTACATCGTAACGGAATGGGGAGCCACGGGTCATTGGGAAGTTGAACTTACCGAATGGGAAGCGCCTATTGAACAAACATCCTCCGAAAAAGCGATTGCTATTGCAGAGAGATATGAAAAGGCAATTCTCGCCGATAACAATAACTGCATGGGCTCCTTTGTGTTTTTATGGGGACAGAAGCAGGAAAGGACACCGACCTGGTACGGACTTTTCACTGAAGATGGCGAGGAAATGGAAGCGATAGATCAGATGCATAAATTCTGGACAGGAAGCTGGCCTGAAAACCGCAGCCCGTCTATAATTTCTGCTACTCTTAACGGTAAAACCCGTTTTGATAATATTACACTCAAACCCGGGAAAGAGTACGTTTCTGCTATCCAGGCTATGGATATTGATAAGGACACACTTTCTGTACGGGTTGAAATTCTTCATGAAAGTACAGATCTTAAAGACGGGGGAGATTTTGAAACGCGTCCGGAGGCTCTTGATGAACTTGTTAAGATGGCCGATCCTGGTAAGGTGGTTTTTAATGCTCCCGTCAATCCGGGGTTTTACCGTCTTTTTGTTTACATCCTTGATGGTAAGAACCATGCTGCAACGGTTAATTTTCCGTTTAGGGTGAAAAAATAAGCATTAATTCTTCTTTCCGGGCTATTGGGTTTTTAAAGAATTAATCATTTAATTTTTAATTTGTTAAAAATATCAATCAATGGTTCTCCATTTCGTAGTGGTTAATTTTCTTACTTGATATAGAAACATGAAAGATTCCAGGGTATTTATTGGAAATAGCGCGTTGAAAATTTCCGCAGGCAAGGTAACTTCAGAAATTGTTACCATTGGGAACGAAGATTTTTACTGCATCCGGAATTTCGACCGCATGCCTCCGTTTTTGATGAGTATTGTCAGCAATTCAAACCATTGGATGTATATTTCCAGTAACGGGGGAGTAACGGCCGGACGGATAAATCCCGATAATGCGCTCTTTCCCTATTACACTGACGATAAAATTCAGGATTCATCGGAAAATACCGGCAGTAAAACCTTAATAAAGTGCAAACAGGATGATAAGGAGTACTTTTGGGAGCCTTTTTCGGACCGGTATTCCGGTATTTATAGCAGTTTCAGAAATCTCTATAAAAACATTCCCGGCAATAAAGTAATTTTTGAAGAAGGGATCAACGATCTGGATATCATCTTTCGTTATTCGTGGATGAATTCTGAGCGGTTTGGCTGGGTCAGGAAATCAGAAATTATCAATACCTCAAAAAATAGACTGGAGGTAGAAGTTCTCGATGGGATTCAGAATATTCTTCCATTTGGTATTCAAAGGCAGACCCAGATGCAATATTCTACCCTGATGGATGCATATAAGAAGAACGAACTGGTGGAAGGTTCTAATCTGGGTCTTTTCAGGATGTCTTCTATCCCGGTCGACCGTGCTGAGCCCAGCGAAGCTCTCAGGGTTACTACGGTATGGGCAAGCGGCATAAAACCGGCAAAAATACTGCTCAGTACCCGGCAGCTTGATTCATTCAGGCAGGGCCTGGTATTGAAAGAAGAAACCGGAACACGGGGAACACGGGGAGCATTTTTAATTAATGCTTCACTAAGTTTACCGGCCGGGAGAAATCACGAATGGATAATGGTCGCGGAAACCCGTCAGGATTCATCGGATGTGCAGAATTTGCTGTTCAGTCTGAAACAACCGGAAAATTTGCAGAAGGAGGCGCTGGCGGATGTGGAAAGAGGAACTGAAAACCTTCGTGCGATTGTTTCATATAGCGATGGTTTACAGGAATGTGCTGATAAACGGGTATCAGGGAGGCATTTCTCGAATGTTCTGTTTAATGTTATGAGAGGAGGTATTTTCAAAGATGCCTACACGATAAAGTTGAGTGATTTTATTCTACATCTGAAACAGTTTAACAAAGTTAAGGCAAAGGAATATGAACCATGGCTGGCAGAACTTGATGAGGTTATTACCTATGCCGTTTTAATTCAAAAAGCGGAGAATACGTCTGATCCGGATTTTTACAGGCTTGTACTTGAGTACCTTCCTATATCGTTTAGCAGAAGGCACGGTGATCCCAGCCGGCCGTGGAATATTTTTTCCATTAATATTAAAAATGAAGATGGGAGCGACACTCTTTCCTACCAGGGAAACTGGAGAGATATTTTTCAGAACTGGGAAGCGCTCGCTATGTCCTTTCCTTTGTTTACTAAGGGAATGATCTGTAAATTCCTGAATGCCTCCACGGCCGATGGTTATAATCCTTACCGGATAAGTCGCGAAGGCTTCGACTGGGAGATTCATGATCCTTCCGATCCCTGGTCCAATATAGGATATTGGGGAGATCACCAGATTATTTATCTTCTGAAGCTGCTGGAAATTTCTGAAAAATTTTTTCCCGGGGAACTTGAACCCTGGTTTATACGGGATATCTTCGTTTATGCCAATGTTCCTTACCGGATAAAGCCCTTTTCCAAAATAATTAAGAATCCACAGGACAGTATCGTATTTGATGAAGAGTTGAATGAGAAACTTCTTCAGCAGGCCCGTACAATTGGATCTGACGGGAAACTTTTAACCGGTAAGGATGGTAAGATCTACAAGGTGAACCTTACAGAGAAGTTACTGGTTAGTATCCTGGCCAAATTAAGTAATTTTATTCCCGAAGCCGGGATCTGGATGAATACCCAGAGACCGGATTGGAACGATGCCAACAACGCGCTTACCGGTTTTGGAGTTTCAATGATTACCCTGTATCATTTACGCAGACATCTTGAATTCCTTAATCATCTCATCAAACATAGCAAGACCAGGTATTACCTGGTTTCTACCGAACTCAAATCGTTTTTTGATGAAGTTTCCACCTGTTTTGCAATTCACGGGAATCTTCTGGGCAAAGGAATTGATGATGTCCGGCGAAAAGAGATTTCCTTTCATCTTGGGATAACAGGTAATACCTATCGTGAGAAAATATATAAAGGTTTCAACGGGGAGAAATCCGAAATTTTAAAATCGGAAATGCTCAGTTTCATGGAGCTCTCTCTCTTATATATAAATGATACCATCCGCATAAACCGGTGCAGCGATGGGATGTACCACTCGTATAACCTGATCAGCATTAAAGAAGACAGGATGGTAATCCGGAATCTATATGAAATGCTTGAAGGCCAGGTTTCTGTTTTGGGATCCGGTTATCTTTCAACAAAGGAATCCCTGGAATTATTAAATTCCCTAAGGAAAAGTAAAATGTACCGGGAGGATCAGAACAGCTATACCCTTTACCCGGACAGAGAGTTACAACTGTTTACAGAAAAAAACATAATTCCGGAAAATGAACTTAAGAAATCCGGTATCCTTAAAACTCTGTTAAAAGACAAGAATACAGATATAATTCAGCAGGATATTGCAGGATTTGTTCATTTTAATTCCGGGTTTAATAATGCATCCGCTCTAAAAGCTTCGCTGAACCAACTAAGTAAGAGAATTTCTTTAACCAGTGGGGATATTATGGAGGTATTGGATATTTATGAAAGAATTTTTGATCATCAGTCATTCACGGGTCGTTCCGGAACTTTTTTCAAGTATGAAGGATTAGGCTCCATTTACTGGCACATGGTCTCGAAATTGCTGCTTTCCACGGGTGAAATCATTCAGAAAGGGATCTCTGAAGGTGCTGCTCCTGAAATTATCAGTGAGTTAGTAAAACATTTCTATGAAATTAAGGAAGGAATAGGAGTGCATAAAAGCCCGGAAGTTTATGGCGCTTTTACTACCGATCCATATTCTCACACACCATCAATGCTTGGCGCTCAGCAGCCGGGTATGACCGGTCAGGTAAAGGAGGATATTCTCAGCCGGTGGATAGAGCTGGGGATAAATATTCAGAACGGGCAGATTATTATTCAGCCGGTATTGCTGAGAAAAGAGGATTTTATATTACCGGGAAAAAATGGTATTAAAAAAATACCCAAACCTTACCTGAAGTTTAGTTATTGCGGTGTGCCTTTCGAATATATCATGGATGATCACGAAGGAATCTGCGTGCATTATAACTGGGGTGATGTTATGCGTTGCGGGGGATTCACTATTGACAAGGAAACCAGCAGGGATATCGCAACCAGGTCAGAGCGGATTCTGAAGGTGCAGGTTAAAATATCTGAAAAAACATTGGAACCTGCGAAAAAGGATAAAAGGAGTGTAAGTGAACATTAACAGAGAAGGTTTAATTATTGTAATTTTGTGGGAGTCCGGTCTGTATGTCTATTAAGGCGGGTTCTCCTGCTGGTGCCAGACAGGTATTCATTCCATTAAAATATATTTTATTATGATGCAAACCGGAAAAATAACCCTGACTATCGCATTTCTGGTTATGATTTTATGATGCTATAAAAAAGATGAACCTTCTGCAATCGAAGCGAATCTGTATTTTGAGTGATATCAAGCTTGTTGGCATGGATGGATTCATTCTGAATCGAGGACTATTTTATTATTTTCAGTTCTTTTCCGACTTTTATAAAAGCAGCAATCGCCTTATCAAGATGTTCCTTTTTATGAGCAGCAGAAATCTGCACCCTTATCCTTGCCTGTCCTTTTGCAACCACCGGAAAGTAAAAACCGATCACATAAATTCCCTCTTTTAAAAGATTTGCGGCAAAATCCTGGGATAATTTTGCATCGTACAGCATCACTGCGCAGATGGCTGATTTCGTGGGTTTAATATCAAAACCGGCCCGGATCATTGCAGATACAAAATATTCGGTATTTTCATGAAGACGGATTTGTAGTTCAGCCGTCTTACTCATCATATCAAACATGCGAATACCTGCGTTTGCAATTGCAGGGGGTATGGAATTGGAAAACAGATAAGGCCGTGAGCGCTGGCGCAGCAATTCAATTATTTCTTTTCTCCCGGTAGTAAAGCCGCCGATAGCTCCCCCGAAAGCCTTACCCAGTGTACCCGTGATGATGTCCACCTGTCCGCGGATATTGTATAACTCGGTTACCCCTCTTCCCGTTTTACCAACCACACCTGCAGAGTGACACTCATCGACCATCACCATGGCATCGTATTTTTCTGCCAGTTTTACTATTTTATCCACCGGCGCCACATGGCCGTCCATTGAAAAAACGCCATCGGTAACGATGAGACGAAAACGCTGTGCCTGTGCAAGTTTCAGCTGTTCCTCCAGGTCATCCATGTTGGCAGTTTTGTATCGGTACCTCTGTGCCTTGCAAAGCCTTACACCGTCAATAATTGATGCATGGTTCAGCTCATCTGAAATAATCGCATCATTTTCTCCCAGCAGGGGTTCGAACACACCGCCGTTAGCGTCGAAACAGGCTGCATAAAGAATAGTATCTTTTGTACTAAAGTATTCTGCAATTTTTTTCTCGAGGGATTTATGGAGATCCTGGGTTCCGCAGATAAACCGGACGGATGACATTCCAAAGCCATGCGAGTCGAGGGCTTCTTTAGCTGCCGAAATAAGTTCGGGATGGTTCGATAAACCCAGATAGTTGTTGGCGCAAAAGTTGAGCACTTTCTGTCCTGAATCAAGGGTTATTTCTGCATCCTGTGCAGAGGTAATTATACGCTCGGATTTGTATAGGCCGGCTTCTTTGATATCGTTGAGTTCTTTTTGCAGATGTGCTTTGATTTTTCCGTACATGGTTTTTTGATTTGATGATATTTTGTTTGGTGACTTCGGCCCTAATCCCGGGACGCTGCCCCGGGTTATAATATCTCAGGCTTTCAGCCTGACTCTTGTTACTCCGCAACTCCGTAACCTCGTCACTACCGTCACGTCGTCACGTCGTCACTTTCTTCCATACCTCACTTCCTCGCCTTCTTATCTTTATCAAGTTTTTTCTTAATTTCATGCAGCATAATCCCCGACATCTTCTCCAGTCCGTATTTCTGCTTATATCCCCAGTCGTGGCGGGCAACACTGTCGTCAATACTTTGTGGCCAGCTGTCGGCGATAGCCTGCCTGAAATCGGGTTTATAGGTAACAGAAAAATCCGGGATATGTTTCTTAATTTCCCGGGAGATATCTTTGGGCGTTACGCTGAATCCCCCGAGATTATAGGAACTGTGGAGAGAGACTTTATCATGGTCGGCTTCCATCAATGCAATGGTAGCCTGGATGGCATCCGGCATAAACAACAGGGGAAGAGCAGTATTTTTAGAAAGGAAACACTCATACTTTCCCTGGCGAATGGCTTCGTAATAAATTTCAACGGAATAGTCTGTTGTCCCGCCACCCGCTTCGGTTTTGTAGCTGACAAGACCGGGATAACGAATACTTCGTACGTCTAATCCGTATTTGTTATGATAGTAATCGCACCATCGCTCACCGGCCAGTTTGGAAATTCCGTAAACGGTAATGGGTTCCATGGTAGTAAGCTGCGGAGTATTCTGCCGTGGGGTGGTTGGCCCGAATACCGCGATGGAGCTGGGCCAGAACACTTTCTTCACATCTTCAACGATCCTGGAGATTTCAAGGACGTTCATCAGGCTGTTCATATTAATATGCCAGGCCGCGATGGGTAGTTTCTCAGCGTTTCCTGATAGTACCGCAGCCAGGTGATAGATCTGGGTGATGCGGTGCCGGATAATGAAATGAATGAGCTGCTTGTCGTCCATGACATCGAGAACCTGGAAAGGACCGCTTTCCATGATATCCTTACTGGCGGGTTTTATATCACTGGCAAAAACATTTTCATATCCATATTGCTTCCGCAGTTCAAGCACCAGCTCAGATCCTATCTGTCCTGCGGCGCCAATAACGAGAATTTTATCCATAAAATTGAGGGAGAATTAAATACAGGGCGAAATTAGGATTTTATTCCGGGGCAAAAAATGATATTAAACATGAGGGAGGAAGAATAAGCGCAGATCCCCCGCCGGGGGAACACTAAGACGCGGGTTTAAAAAGCGCAGCAACATATCCCGGAATGAAAATGACGCAAGCAATATGACCTTAAAAACCTTATACGAGATCGTAGAACACGGATTGGGAGGGAAGATAAAAATTCAAATTGAGTTGTATAACGGGATTTTTAGTGAACAGATTTTGAATGTTTGTTTGTTGCTGCTTTTTTTGAGCTCCGCTTTTTAAGTGTTGTTTTATTCCTGTAATTACGAATAAATTCACTTATTTCCTTACGGGCAATGTCAGTTAATGGGTCGCTTGCAATTACAAAGTCAACACCTTTTGGTTCTTTTATGTGTCCCATAATGTTTAGGATTTAAAATATTTTTCAATAAGTGCTTTTGCTGATCGGGTTGGAATAATCATCCGATGTCCGCCTAAAGTATAAGCGCCCAAAGTCTTTTGGTAATGCTCAATAAGCTTCGTCTTAGCAGTAAAACCAACAAAGCCTTCAAAACCATGTTGGAATGAAATTTTACAGGCATGAGCTACTAAATTTCCGGCAACTCCTTCGTAAAGTTTACTTTGGCCTATGTTGAAAGGTGCGTTTTCAAGCAAGTGCATATACACATGGTCGGTTTCTAAAGACAAACTTAGTAATCCTTGAATAATGTTAGGATTATTGGGTATAGTCAATTTAAAAACCTCTTTTGTATCATCTGCAAGTTCCGATTTCCAATTAAAATTCCAACCATTCTTTTTTGTTACCAGCTTTAAGTCATTCATAGTCAAACGCAAAACATCTGTAGCAAAGCTGTCACCCGAAATAGTGTTTTGGATGGAATTTGTCAGCTTATCTACAATAAAATCGAGATGGAAAGATTTGTTCGTTTTCACCTTGCGAATTTACGAAAAATATTCCTGTACTGTCGACTAAAGTTGAAATTTAAACGCTTACTGTTCTTCATATTTCGTGATTACTTGTGGCATGGATATGGAGAGGCAAGAGAAAAAAACAATTAACACAAGACCAGTTGGGATTGATAATTGATAAAAAGCGCAGCTACATACCCGGATTGAAAATGACGCAGGCAATATGACCTTAAAAACCTTATACGACATCGAAGAACACGGATTGGGAGGGAAGATAAAAATTCAAATTGAATTATAAAAAATGCCAGTAATCGAAACTGGAAAGAATGAACCTTTTCATATTTTCACCTATCTGATAAAAAACGTCTCCCCCGGTATTTACGATTCACCTGAGGCGGATCTGAGCTTAACTTTTATTAATTAAAATATTTTGGAGTTCTTGACATTTAAAAGTTAATTTATTTGTTATTTTGTATTTTATACTTAATGAAATGTATATCTTTGCAAGATACGGAAAGTATAAAGTATGAAAATTTTAAATAGATCTTATTACTGTAAGCGAATCAAATCTTTTGCAGGTAAAGGAATAATAAAAGTGCTTACAGGTCAACGCCGCGTTGGTAAAAGCTATATCCTTTTGCAACTAATGCAGGAGATACAAAATGAAAATCCAAATGCCAATCTTATATATATCAATAAGGAGCAGGAGGAATTCCGGTTTATTATTGGAGAGGAAGAGTTATTTGCCTATTTAAAAGATAAGATTGATAAGTTGAAAGAGAATTACCTTTTTATAGATGAGATTCAGGATATTAATGGGTTTGAGCATGTATTAAGGAGTTTACAGGCTGCTGAAAGTTGCGATATTTTTTGTACAGGGAGTAATGCAAAAATGTTGTCGGGTGAACTGTCGACTTATCTTTCCGGACGTTATATAGAATTCAGGATTCATAGTTTAAGCTATAATGAGTTTTTGTATTTTCATTCACTGCCAGATGAGGATAATTCGTTAAAATTGTTTCTTACCTATGGAGGATTACCCTATTTATCGCGTCTGAAGCTAAATGATGAAATGGCTTTTGAGTACCTGAGAAATGTCTATTCAACGATACTTCTTAAAGATGTTGTCAGTCGTGAAGGGATACGAAATGTTGATTTCCTCGAGACGCTTGTTGAATATCTTTCTGACAATGTGGGTAGTCTGTTTTCAGCCACAAATATTCATAAATTTCTGAAATCCCAGAGGATAGATATTTCGGTAAGCATAATTATCAACTATCTAAAAGCCCTGAGGAACGCGTATATAATCAACAAGGTAAGCCGGTTGGATGTCAGGGGACTAAAAAAGTTTGAAGTGGGAGAAAAATATTACTTTGAGGATTTAGGACTTCGGAACTGTAAACAAGGTCTTGATTTTGGAAGAGATATTCATAAATTGATGGAAAATGCTGTTTATCAGCATCTGCGGATAACAGGTTACGATGTGTACGTTGGAAAATTTAATAAATTGGAAATTGATTTCGTTGGAGTGAAAGATGGAAATAAAGTATATGTACAGGTCGCGTATCTGATTATTGATGAAAAAACGCATGACAGGGAATTCGGCAATCTCCTGAAAATTGACAACAATTATCCAAAATATGTTGTTACGATGGACACCTTTAACAAATCCAGCAACTATGAAGGGATACAACATCTTCATCTGAGGGAATTTTTGAAAATGGAGGGATTATAGTTGAGGCCCTTCGTTTTAATAGCAAGATTCTTATCACTTAACCATTTTGGGTTTTAAATGATTTTAAAATGTTTAGTGTCCTGCACAAGTGAAGTAAGGCATTCAATTAGCAAACTCTTAGTTTTAGGTTGTGAGACAAGGAATTATTTCTTTATTAACTTTTCAGTTAATAATATATTTCCTTTTCCGTCCATCAATTTTAAAATATAACAACCTTGTGACAAATTAGAAATATCAATTAAAGTCTTATTT
>CAYGFI010000039.1:0-31673 GCA_964349045.1 uncultured Chitinophaga sp. | reverse complement strand
TTGTAGTGGTAAGAGTTGCCGGATTGTAAGTAGTTGAGTTGGAAGCGGGTATATCGGTCCATCCTGCACCGCCCGGCACCGCTGCCATGTTGGTGGTATATTGCCATGTGTAGGTAATCACAGCATCGCCTCCCGAAGCAGGAGTTGTCGATCCAAAGGCAGGAACATCGGTATTGTAACAAATAGTTGTTGTGCCGGTTACTGCTCCCGGAACCAACTGTGGACGCACTGTGATTGTCAGTTGGTTTGAGTAAACAGCAACACCGCAGGTCCCATCAACAGCTTTTCGTACATATTTGGTTGTAGTGGTAAGAGTTGCCGGATTGTAAGTAGTTGAGTTGGAAGCGGGTATATCGGTCCATCCTGCACCGCCCGGCACCGCTGCCATGTTGGTGGTATATTGCCATGTGTAGGTAATCACAGCATCGCCTCCCGAAGCAGGAGTTGTCGATCCAAAGGCAGGAACATCGGTATTGTAACAAATAGTTGTTGTGCCGGTTACTGCTCCCGGAACCAACTGTGGACGTACCGTGATTGTCAGTATGTTGGAATAGACAATAACTCCGCAGGTGCCATCAACAGCTTTTCTTACATATTTGGTAGTTGTAGTAAGATTAGCCGGATCGTAAGTTGTTGAATTCGATCCTCCAATATCGGTCCAGTTTACATCGCCCGCTACCGCTGCCATGTTGGTAGTATATTGCCAGGTATAGGTAATAGCGCCATCTCCTCCCGAAGCAGGCGTGGTCGATCCAAAGGGAGGTACATCAGTATCATAACAGATTGTAGTGGTACCAGTTATCGTACCGGGGATCATTTGTGGACGAATAGCTATAGCTTTGTTAGAGGCAGCACCCTGCCCGCAACCATTTTCAGGATAAACGGAAATATTCCGGGGTGAAGCAGCTCCGGCAGCAAAATCAAGATCGACAGAAACAGTTCCATCTCCGGATGCTATTGTCACACCCGGATCTAATGTCCATACATAGTTTGATGCAAAAGGTACGGCAGCAATTGAATAGGTAACACCTGTCTGACCATAGCAAACTGTAGCAAGTCCTGCAATAGCGCCGGCAGCTCCCGGGGCAGCCGGATTAACGATAACTGTTAACTCGTTTGAATTGGCAGATCCACATGATCCTCCTGCATATGTAGTTACGGTTCTTATATAATATGTAGTTACAGCAAGACCTGCAGGTGCATTGTAGGTTGTTGATGTTGCACCCGGTATATCGGCATATGGGCCGCCGCTTGTTGTCGATGATTTCCACTGATAAGTAAGAGGTGCAAGGCCTCCGCTTGCCGCTGTCAATTGAGTGAAGAGATCGGGATTTGCAGGATTACATTTTGACTGGTTTGTACCAACAGTACCTGCAGTCAATGTTGGTTCAACAATTACAATAGTATGTGCACTGTTCTGAACCAGGCATACACCGCTTTGGACAACAGCACGAAACCAATAAGTTCCGGGTACGTTTAATGCTCCGCTGGTATAGGTTGTAAGCGTGTTTGCAATGTCGGTCCATAAGCCCCCTGCATTTGTGCTGTATTGCCATTTTGTGACACTGCTTGTATTACCTGCCAAAGTCAGAAGTCCTGAGGTGCTTCCCTGGCAAACTGTTGAACCGCCGGAAACCGTACCCCCGACTGTGGTCGGGCTAACTGTAACTATTGTATGAGCGCTGTTTTGTACCAGGCACACACCGCTCTGAACTACCGCACGATACCAGTAAGTACCTGGAGTTAATGCCCCACTGGTATAGGTTGTAAGAGTATTTGCTATATCTGTCCACGCACCTCCTGCGTTTGTGCTAAACTGCCATTTCGTAATACTGCCCGTGTATCCGCTTAATGTTAAAAGTCCGGAGTTACTTCCCTGGCATACTTCAGATCCACCGGAAACAGATCCTCCTACCGTGGTGGGATTAACAGTTACAATTGTATGAGCGCTGTTTTGTACCAGACATGCGCCACTCTGAACTACTGCCCGGTACCAGTAAGTACCTGGAGTTAATGCTCCACTGGTATAGGTTGTAAGCGTGTTTGCAATGTCGGTCCATAAACCACCTGCATTTGTACTGTATTGCCATTTCGTGACACTGCCTGTATTACCTGACAAAGTCAGAAGACCTGAAGTACTTCCCTGGCAAACTGTTGATCCGCCGGATACCGCACCCCCAACTGTAGTCGGGCTTACTGTAACTATTGTATGAGAGCTGTTTTGTACCAGGCAAACCCCACTCTGAACTACTGCACGATACCAGTAAGTACCTGGAGTTAATGCCCCGCTGGTATAGGTTGTAAGAGTATTTGCTATATCTGTCCACGCACCTCCTGCATTTGTGCTAACCTGCCATTTCGTAATATTGCCTGTGTGTCCGCTTAAAGTTAAAAGTCCGGAGTTGCTTCCATGGCATATCGTAGATCCTCCGGATACAGACCCTCCCACCGTGGTGGGATTAACGGTTACGATTGTATGAGCGCTGTTTTGCACCAGACAGGCACCGCTCTGAACTACTGCGCGGTACCAGTAGGTACCTGTAGTTAATGCCCCACTGGTATAGGTTGTAAGCGTATTGGCAATATCAGTCCACGCGCCACCGGCGT
This sequence comes from uncultured Chitinophaga sp., assembly GCA_964349045.1. Taxonomy (GTDB): domain Bacteria; phylum Bacteroidota; class Bacteroidia; order Bacteroidales; genus JACJXF01. The sequence continues at coordinate 29,066 of CAYGFI010000039.1, read as the reverse complement.
TTGTACTAAACTGCCATTTTGTGACACTGCCGGTATGACCTGCCAAAGTCAGAAGTCCTGAATTACTACCCTGGCACACGGTTGATCCCCCGGAAACCGTACCCCCGACTGTAGTTGGGCTTACTGTAACTATCGTATGAGAGCTGTTTTGAACCAGGCACACACCGCTCTGAACTACCGCACGATACCAGTAAGTACCGGGAGTTAATGCCCCGCTGGTGTAGGTTGTAAGAGTATTTGCTATATCGGACCACGCACCTCCTGCATTTGTGCTGACCTGCCATTTCGTAATACTGCCCGTATGTCCTGCCAAAGTAAGCAGGCCTGATGTACTTCCCTGGCATACGGTTGTACCACCGGTAACCGATCCTCCTACAGTAGTAGGATTTACTTCAATTGTTGTGATGGTTGAAAAAGCTGAACCGCAAGGGCTGCTTGTGATCTGAGCACGATATTGCCATGTTCCGGCAGATGCAGGCACCGGATTATAATTTACAAGTCCTCCGGTACCCCCAATATTGGTCCAACCACCGGAAGTGCCAGGACGTCTCTGCCACCGCGTAATAGTACCGGTATATCCTGAAACGGTAATGTTTCCGGTACTCGATCCGAGACAGATAGGTGTTGTGCCCCCCGAGGTCGTACCCCCAACAGAAGCAGGAACAACAACAATCGATCTTATTGCAGAGTAAACTGATGTGCATGATCCGCTCTGTACAAGAGCCCGGTATTCCCATGTTCCTACACTGGAAGGTACCTCTGTATAGTTTAAATTTGTGTTTGCTATAATAGTCCATCCACCTGAATCAACTCTTTTCTCCCAACGCACAACACTCCCGGTATGACCAGATAATGTCATTGCGCCGGTTGCCGATCCAAAACAACGAGGGGTCGCTCCACCTGTAACAGAACCTCCAACCGTAAGTGCGCTTACTGTTACCGTGGTTGACTGGCTTGGGGAGGAGCAGTTAGGCGCTGTCGTGTACCTGTTTACCAGGCTGACACTCTGACTCCCGGATGATCCCCCAACATTAGCGGTGATCTGCTTTGTACCCTGACCGGCAGTTATAGACCAACCTGCCGGTACACTCCATTGGTAATCGGTTACGCCTCCAATTGGTTTTACCGGGGGATTAGCGACAACAGAATATATTTGCCCGGTGGCATTTATACAAACTTCGGCCGGGCCGGTAATAGCTCCCGGTTGGGTAAGATTTTCCCTGATTTTTAATGTAACTTTTGTAGCCGGGCTCATGCAGAACAAACCGGTTGCTGATTGGTCTGTTACCCAGAAATCGTAACTACCGGCAGCAGTTTGGGTGGGAACATAAGAAATTCCGGTTCCAAGCGTGGGTGGTGTTAAAGCAGCATTGGAGTACCATGTTATTGTACCGGCCGGGGTACTTGTCACGGTTAGAGTTCTGTCCCCACCGAAGCAGATTTCCTTATCCGCCACAGTTGGGGCATCGGGTGCATTGACAATATAGATTACAATTGAATCCCAGACTGCAGTTCCATTCCAGGTACTGGCAGCGCCTGTGTATGGGTTACACTTATTCCAGTTTTTAAAATATACATGCATATATTGCCCGTAGGTTGCTGTTGCAGGTATCGTAATAACATCGCTTAAAGTATTGGGGTTGGTAATGGGACTCATTGCACCTGTTGGTATATTAATAACACCCGATGCATGTCCCGTGGTAGTATTGGCAGTACCGGGATAGGTTCCGGTTATAGACACATTCCCGGTAATAGTATTCTGTCCTGCAACTGCCTGGGTTACAGGATGCATTCCATACACAAATTGTACATTTCTATCCGTGGCATTTACCTCTCCCGGAGGATAGGTTTTAAAAGTTGCATCGCAATCCCAGATACCATCATCCCTTAATGTTACAGTTGATTCAAAACCCTCACATACCTTTATGGTATCAGGACTTCCGCCCGTTGCATTAACCAACAATTGAGAACCATTACCATCCGCATCCCAGTCACGTCCGGCTAAAATCGGAATCTGGGTTTCTGTTTTCGTCCCAATTGAAGCGCAAGCCCCTGGTTGAGTAATCTGAAGAGTTGCAATTCTAAAACACGAATCATGAACAGTATAGGAATGGGGTATAATAAGTCGTTCCCATCCCGGAACAAATTCACCCCCCGGCCCATCGTTGTTGTAGGTTGAAGTGAAAGTGTAATTTGGAGTTCCGTCTCCCCAGTTTATTGTCCATGCGGCCCCATTTAAAATGGTAGAGTATTGCGGACCTGCACCGGCATCATATCCGTTGTAAGTATTTATCGTGTATAATTTTCTTGCATTGTCAACCGGATCATTCACACAGCGGTCAGCATTATTAAATCCTGTTTCTATATATATTGAGGCTGGGCAGGGTAAGGTTGTAGGATCAAGTTTTGTTCCTGAAATTTGTATAACGCCACCAGGATTACTTTCAGCAGCCAAAAAAATCATCACCTTGGTGCCTGGAGGTAAATTAGACATCGTTATTGAAACAGTACCTGGTGTTGTATATGTATAAGTACCCTTATCAACAATACCAGCACCTCCGGTACCTACCAAAGTTTTTACTTGACCCCCAGTATAGACAGCGGTATTAAAATAATTGTATGCAATCCAATATACTTTGCTGTTCTGGCTTACTGCAAATGACACATCGACAGTTAATGTTTGAGGAGTTGCTGTTGGTCCTGATGTCCATGAAGGTTGTGAAATAGCATAAGAATGAAATATTAATGATAGTGAAAACAATACTAAAATTCTTCTTGCTTTCATAAAGAATGTTTTTTTATTTTAGGGAAAAGATGACGTCTTCATGTCAGAATTTTTAATAGTAACAAATATTTCCTAATTCCTATTCCATACACCCTACTCCCCCCATAACAATGTCACATCCCCCATCCTAACCACACTCCTCCCGTCGCTAAACTTTGCCCGGGCTTTCCAGACATAAACACCCTGCGAAAGAAGTACTTCCCGGTAATATCCGTCCCAGCCGAAATGGATGTCGTTGCTCTCGAAGAGGAGGATACCGCTACGGTTAAATATTCTTAACTGGTATTCCTCGGGATCTTCTTCCACATATGGGTAAAAGACATCATTCCGCGGACTCGTACCTGAGTATTGTCCTGTTCCGGGCCCGGTCGTACCGGGGGAGAAAGCTGTAGGGAAGATGAATACAGGCTCTCCTTCCTTAAAGATGTCCTGTAAGATCGTCGAATCGCTGCATCCGGCTTCAGAGAAAGCCAGAAGTTTTATGTTGGTCCGGGCTTTTTTGCCGAAATAATGGTCAGGATCCTTTAGGTTGGATGTGGAGCCATCTCCAAAGTCCCACAGGTAGTTTTCTGCACCGCGGCTGTAATTGTAGAAATATACCGGCAGTTCGTCACCCGGAAGCCCCTGAATATCCATACTGAACCGCGCTACCGGTTTTGGATTCACCCGGATGCTGTCTGTGAAGATGCTTATTTCATTGTTTTCGGAAAAAGCGGTAAGACTAACGAACCATGTGCCGGGCTCATCGAAAATGTAGAATGGACTGGCCAGTTCAGAGCGGCCACCATCGCCAAAACTCCATGAGTAACGAATGGCGTTCTGTGAGTAGTTTATGAAACTTGTACTCAGGGGTACACATCCTACCGGTAAGGAACATTTGAACCAGGCTATAACCCTTTGCCCGATATAGGCGCTGGTAATATCCCGGTCTGTGATATTTTCAGATGGCTGTTTAGGTATTGGACTTATAGCTAAGCTTGCTGGCAATCCTCCTTCCTTTACCTGATTTCTGTCTACTGCCTTCCGACTCCCTACTCCCTTCTCCCTGCTCCCTACTTCCGTCTCCCGACTCCCGACTTCCGTCTCCCTTCTCCCTTCTCCCGTCCCTAAAGAGTCATAAATAAAAAATGTTTCCTGCAAATCTGACAAGCTCTTTTCTGCCTGATCCTCAACCTCAACCTCAACCTCAGCCTCAACCTCAGCCTCAACCTTATCCTTAACCTCAACCTCAACCTTATCCCCAGGTTTCACAAACGTATAAACCAGAACAGAAGAAACTATCAATGCTCCACCGATATACCAGGCATTAAGCGACCGCGGGGAAAAATGCAGAAAATTTTTAATAAAAAGATCAGTACGCACTCTTCTCCATACCCATTTTGAGGGCTGGACTTCGAAGGATTCGAATTCCTTGCGAAAGAGTTGTTCTATGTCTTTATTTTCGGCCATTTTTTTGATCGTGATGTTATTTTATCGTGACGGTCGTGACGGTCGTGAGGGTCGTGACGGTCGTGATGGTCGTGATGGTCGTGACGGTCGTAAAGTTATTATGTTGTATCTTAAACCGTCATTCCTTTGTTACCACTTCTCTTCGTTTGGGTTGTGACCCTCGTCACGTCCGTCACGTTCGTTACGTTCGTCACGTCGTCACGCTTTTTCTCCCTCCCCAATTCCTCTAACTTCCCCTGTATATACGTCTTCGCTCTTGAATACTGCGACTTAGAAGTGTTTATATCGATGTTCAGCTTCCTTGCAATTTCTTTATGTTTAAACCCTTCAACTGCATACAGATTAAAAACTATGCGGTAACCTGCGGGGATGTCTTTGATAATGTTGTATAGCTCATCCCTGGTGTATTCGGCGCCATCCCAGGCTGCATCGGCTATAGTCTTCTCCCTGAAATCGTCCACATCATAATGGTGACGGTGTTTCAGGTTACGGTGATACAATGTTATAGCCGTATTGATGATGATACGTCGCATCCAGGCACCCAAAGAACTTTTTTCCTTAAAACTTTCAATATTCATAAATATTTTCACAAAACCTTCCTGGAGAACATCCTCCGCTTCGTCCCTGTTTCCTGTAAAGCGCAGGCATACACCCATCAGTCCCCGGCAGTACTTTTCATACAGCAGTTTTTGTGCCCTTGGATCCTTCTTTATACATCCTTTTAGTATTTCATCGTCATTCCACATGGAGCGGTTCTGTACATTAGACCCGGGCAGGTTTAAAAGAGTTGCACGGGTTTTATTTGAAATATACAAATTACGGATTTATTTTAAGAAGGTTTGTTTATTTAGAATAAATATGAATTAAATTGATGATAAAAATGTGACGGACGTTACGAATGTGACGACGTGATGACGTGATGACGTGACGAAGTTACGATATGACGAAAATCATTTCAAATACTGATAAACATCATTAGCCGGTACTATATCTTTTCATTATTTTTCGTCCTGGTAAATTACGAATAATAATGAGGAAGATTTCCCATCACCCAATATTAGAAGTGCCTGTAAATGAAAAAGTTGCGTTTAACTTCGAAGGCAGGAAGATAGCCGGTGAAAAAGGTTTTACCATAGCAGCAGCCCTCCACCAGGCAGGATACCCGGTTCACAGTCACAGCCTCCAAAACCGTAAACGTTCCCTCGAATGTGGAATCGGTAAATGTGGCGCCTGCGAAATGATTGTGGATGGCGAAATAAGAAGGATTTGTATAACACGGATCGATGAGGTTAAGGAAGTAAGGGAAATACCCGGGGATTATCATCCGGCGGTAAAATCCCCCGAAAAAAAAAGGGGAGTGAAGGTTTATAAAACTCACGTGGCAATCGTGGGAGCAGGACCTGCCGGACTTGCAGCACGTGAAGAACTTAACATTCACGGGATTGAAAATATAGTGATCGACAGCAATGATAAGATCGGCGGACAGTTCCTGATGCAGACCCACCAGTTTTTCTTTTTCGAGAAGGAAAAAAAGTTCGGAGGGATGCGTGGTTTTGAAATTGCTCATGCCCTGGCCGGAGAAAACCATGAAGGTATTTTCCTGAATTCCACGGTCTGGGATATTTTCGGGGGAGGAAGACTGGCCGTAAAAAATAACCGTACTTCGGAAATTTATTATGTTGAAGCCGTGTACCTGGTTATTGCCACAGGCGCTGTACCTTTTATGCCGAGTTTCCGGAATGATGACTTGCCGGGCGTTTACACGGCAGCCGTATTTCAGAAAATGATGAACCAGGAATTTACTCTCTTAGGTAAAAATGTTTTGACAGTGGGTGCGGGAAACATCGGGTACCTCACCTCATACCAGCTTATGCAGGCCGGGGCAAAAGTGACGGCAATTATTGAAGCAATGCCTTTCGAAGGGGGATTCCCCGTACAGGCAAACCGGGTGAAAAGACTGGGTATTCCGGTTATGACGTCAAAAATCCTGGTAAAAGCTGTTCCCAACGAACAAAATGATGGTATTACAGGGGCGATAGTTGCCGACTGCAAAGACTTTAAGCCAATTCCCGGCACTGAGAAAGTTATCAGCGGGATCGATGCGATCAATATCTGTACCGGGCTGATTCAGGATGATCTTCTGCTTCGCAAGGGTCGTGAGGTATTTGGGCGCCGGTGTTACGGTGCGGGCGATGCTGTCCGTATAGGTGAAGGAACATCTGCTGTCCTCAGAGGCAGGCAGGTGGCCTTTGAGATTCTCGAAGAAATGGGCGAAGATTACAATTACAATTCATTCCTCGAATTATCCAAAGAGTACATCGATTCGCAACAACATCCATCGAAAGTAATTAATGAGCCCTATAAGCCCACTGCTGAACGAAGTATGGAAAAGACTTTTGTACTGATCGATTGCGTGTACGGTTTCGCCTGTAACCCTTGTGAATTCGCCTGTCCTCATGGCGCCATCACTAAAACCAGCACCAGCACAGTTCCTCAGATCGATTTCAACAGATGCACCGGCTGCATGGAGTGCGTGTACCAGTGTCCGGGGCTCGCTATATTCGGATACAATCTCAAAAACGATAAACTGTTTTTACCCTTGGAATTTATTGTTCCGGAAGGAACAGAGGTTTTCCTGGTTGATAACGGGGGAGTAAAAAAGGGTCGGGGAGTGATAGAAAAAGTACTGGTAAAAAAGAACAAAACTAATATAGCGAGGATCCGGAGCCTTGATTTAAAGGGCGAGGCGCTGATGCAGGTACGTGGATTTATCAATATTACTGATTATCCCGATCCTGTTACGATGGAAAAGCCATCTGAGTATGATTCTACTCCCTCTGAATCGTATATCTGCCACTGCGATGATGTAAAAATGGAAGATATCCTCGAAGTGGTTGGCGATCGTAAGTTTATATCCGTGGATGAGATCAAACACACCACTCGCCTGGGAATGGGAGCTTGTCGCGGTAAACGCTGTATCAAACGGCTGAAACAGGCTATTACCGAATATGGCATCTCTGTTATAGGTGAACCGACACCCCGCGGACCTATGTCGAACCAACTGGAGTTGTCGGAGTTGTATCCGCGTGAAGATGCCGATGAAGTCATTATCGGAAGTGGTCGCTTTAAAACAGAGAGAATACGGGTTAAATCGCTTGTTGCCGGGGGAGGAATTGGCGGGTCATCAGTTTTCCGGTACCTGGCTGAGGCCGGGCTGGAACCCATGCTGATAAATTCCGGGCATGGCGCTTCGTGGAGAAATATAGCAGGTGGCAGACCGGCATTCAGCCTGCCGGAACTTTCGGAGATAGCCACTCACAACCTTCATCTTTTTGAAGATCTGCAGAAAATCAAAAACATTGATTTCCGCAAGATCCTGTATGTCAACTTCGCCCACGATGAGGCTTCGTACAACTCCCTCGGAAAAACAAAAGAATGGCAGGACGCTTTTATGATTGAACCAAAGGATTTCCGGAAAGTGATTTCTTCAGCCTTTAACCCGAATGGTAGTAAGTACCTTTCGGCGCTTGTTACAAGGAACTGCTGGCAGGCCAGTCCCGGAAAAACAATCGATTTGTTAAGGAACATCGCCCTTGGCAAAGGGGGAAGTCTGATGGAAGATGTAACGCTTGAGGACATCAGGAAAGAAGGAAAGGATTTTATAGCGCTGGTAAGGGACAATAAAGGGAAATTCACCGAATTTCAGACGGAGGTATTTGTAAATGCATTAGGAGAAGGAGGAGAGAGCATGGCCAGGAAACTGGGTTTTGAAACAGGTCTGTACCCGGTGCGGCACCAGGCATTCATCACCCGCAGAATGCCGATGCTTGGGATTAACGGTGTTCCATTACCGATGCTTATTGACAGACGCAGGTACAAAGGTTTTGTGGCTGTTTATGGTCAGCAGCTTGCCGAAACCGGACAGGTTATCGGATGTGCGTCACCTGCCACGGAAGGGCTCGAGGCAGGTCAGAACCTGAAAGTTAACACAAGGGAATTTATTGAAATAGTATCGGAGGTCTTCATGGATTGGATACCGGAACTTTCTTCTGTTGGATTCCAGGCTATCTGGTCGGGCTACTACATTGAACCCCGCATGATTATTGATCCGGCGAAAGGCATGTTCCTGGGTCTGAGAGGACAGGGATTTATGCTGAGCCAGTACCTTGCTAAAATGTATGTTGATGAGATGATGGGAAAAGAGGTACCGGGGTATTTTAAGAGGCTTAGGCTGGAAGGGGATGGGTTACCGGAAACAACTCTCAAGTGAATAAATTTGAAAAATGGAGCATTCAGGTGTGCAGAAGTTTTTTCTGCATAATAAAAAACTGCGATTTAAAGCCGCGTCTCAGCGATAACATGAAATGTTATCTGCGCTTAATATGAAAAGAAATTCCCCGTCTTTGCGCTTAATTTTTTTTGTCTTAATTTGGCTCCATTATTCCCCAAACTCCAGTCATGACCAATACCGGTACCAGAATCCATAAGTTCAACTTCTTTTATATTCTTCTGAAAGCATACCAGTTACTGGTGTTTCACTTATTTTATAAAAAAGTGGAGGTTGTTGGCAGAGAGAACATTCCCTATGGGAGTCCGGTAATATTTACCCCAAACCACCAGAATGCTCTGATGGATGCTCTGATCGTACTCGACACTGCCCGACTTAACGTTGTATTTATGGCCCGGGCTGATATATTTAAGAAAAAATTTCAGAGAAAGATTCTTACTTTCCTGAAGATGCTTCCCATATATCGTATCCGCGACGGGGCCGAAGAACTTTCTAAAAACGATGTTACCTTTAATATATGTCTTGATATTCTGAGAGATTGTTACAGCGTCTGTCTCATGCCTGAAGGAAGTCATGGAGATAAGCGCAGGTTGCGCCCACTTGTGAAAGGTACATTCAGGATTGCTTTCAAAGCTCAGGAAGATTTTGGGAAAGTCAACAGCGTGAAAATAGTTCCGGTAGGAATTGATTTTGAGCATTACCGGAAAATCCGGCAGGACCTGCTCGTGATTTACGGCAAACCCATAGAAGTGTCGGAATACATGGATGCATACCATGAGAACCCGGCAAAGGCAATGAATTCTATCAAAGACAGGCTGGCAGAAGAAATGAAAAAGATCATAATTAACATTGAAAATGTGGAACATTATGATATGTTTCAAGACTTACGTAGTATCTACAACAGTCGTATGCGTAATCGCACTGGAATAAGTGGAAGCAGCCTGTACAAAAAATTTCAGGCAGACAAGCAGATGATCAGTATTCTCGATCAGAACATGGTCACTGATCCTGGAAAAATACACCGGCTTTCTGAAAAGGTTGCAGAATATATGACCGGGTTGAGTGAATTAAGCATTCGAAACTGGGTCATCAGCGGGAAAGGTTATTCTGTTTTAAGAATCGGTTTACAATCCTTATTGCTGATTATTCTTTCTCCGGTATTTTTAGCAGGTTGGCTGGTAAATTTCATTCCTTATACCATTCCCCAGAGAATGATTAAAAATGTCAAAGATCCACAATTCGAGAATTCATTCAGATTCGGATTAGCATTAGTGATATTTCTGATATATTATAGTGTCGCGGGAATTCTGCTTGCAATATTCACAGGTCCTGCCTGGATTCCCTGGGCAGGTATGTTTGTGATGCTCACCACCGGTTATTTTGCCCTGTTCTACAGTTTTTCATGTAAGAAACTTATTGCAGCAACCCGGTTCAGGTTATTAAAGAGGGGAAAAGATAACCGTATTATCAGGCTGATGGTGTTGTATGATGAAATTAATGCTGTTATGAACGACATTACTGATCAGTTTATGGAGTCGATTAAACCAAAAGAAGATAAGACAGGAAGAGGAAAATATTAAAATAAATCAGGTTCCCGGTGAATAACAAAAAGTTTTATAATAATAAAGTAATCTGGATCACAGGAGCTTCATCCGGAATAGGAGAAGAGCTGGCGAACTTACTTGCAAAATGGGATACGCGCCTGATCTTATCAAGCAGACGTAAGGATGAATTAGAGCGCGTAAAGGCAGGACTTCCCCTGGAGTCTGAGAATGTCTATATCCTTCCCCTGGACCTTGGAGATCCCGGTAACCTCGAAGAAAAAGCAAAAGAAGCGCTCAGAATTTTTGGACGTATCGATATTCTTATTAATAATGGCGGGATTTCCCAGAGATCCCTGGTGATGGAAACCAGTATTGAGACCGACCGGAAGATCATGGAGATTAACTATTTCTCGGGTGTTATACTTACTAAAAGCCTGATGCCTTCTATGCTTTCATCCGGGTATGGGCACATAGTGGCGGTGAGCAGTGTAACAGGAAAGTTTGGTTTTCCACTGCGCTCGGCTTATGCGGCATCCAAACATGCCATGTATGGATTTTATGAGTCCCTGCTGGCAGAATACTATGATCAGGGGATTCGCACCACAATGGTTTGTCCTGGCAGGGTCAGGACCAATATCTCCCTGGGCGCGCTGGGTCCTGATGGTAAGCCGCAGAACATCATGGATCACGGGCAGGAGTATGGAACACCGGTGGAAAAATGCGCAATGGATATTATAAACGGTATTCGTAAAGATAAAAGAGATGTTTATACCGGCGGCAGGGAGGTGCTCATGGTGTATTTCAAAAGGTTTTTGCCAGGACTGGCTTATCTGCTGGCGAGAAAGGTAAGGAGAGTTTGAAGATCGTGAGGATCGTGATGGCGTGACGACATGACGACGGTCGTAACGATTGAAACGTTGTCACGCCATCACGCCCGTCACGCCCGTCACCACCATCAGGTTCGTCAAAACTTTCTTGTCTCCAACAAATGCCTCTCTTTCACCCTGCTGTATTTCAATGTCTTAAGAATCCAGTTCGGAAGGGGTTTACTGGGATCGCGTTTGCGAAGATCGAGATACCAGCCTAACTTTTTTATAATAGGGATTTTATCGGTTTCCACAAACTCAATCAGTGTGCCATCGGGATCTTCGATGTAGGCAAAATGTCCTGCTGCCTCACCCATATCAAAAGTATCGGTTTTCAAAGTATGGGTGCTGTCGACTGTGAAGGCAAAACCTTTGCTCTTGCATTCAATCCTGAGAGCATCCATTCCCTTGATATCATAGCACAAATGAATAAAACCCAAATCACCCCAGAATCGGTCTTTAAAAATCTGATTCGGTTGACGATCTGTAACCTGGATGAGTTCCATGACGCTGGGTCCCAGTACTCTTGAAAACGAACCAAGCCTTGGTTTGCTGTGCATCAGCAATACCCTGCGGAAGGTCTTATCTCCACCCGGAAGACACTTCAGGTCTTCGAAAACTCCTTCTTTATCATAAATTACCGTGTCGTAACCCAGGATATCGGAATAAACTTTACGGGCTTTTACGATATCCGATACTCCTATGATAGCTCCGAATGCCGCACCGGTAGATTTCTTACGATCTATTCTGAACCAGGAGTGTCCTTCAACAACCTGAAATAGATTATTATAAGGATCTCTTACAAAAAAATGTTCTTTACCATCGGGACCGATGGATATTTCATTCAGATTCAGATTTTTCTTCCGGAAGGTTTCGAAAGTGGTCTTAACGTTGCGGGTTTTAATTTTAGTAATATATATTCCCAGATCGCCTGCAAGTATTTCGTTTACCGGGGCATCGGGAGTTCTTCCCACGTATTGCCAGATCTCGAATCCGCCTCCACCCTGCAGATTCATGGTGAGTGCAGCATGACGTTTTCTGGGCTCACCTCCGGTATATTGCAACATAAGTTCCGCAACTGCTGCATCCTCAAAAATCTTGATATCCATCCCAAAATGCTCACGATACCAGTTCCATGCCTCACGAACGTTTGAAACTCCGATCCCGATCTGTTGTATACCGCTGATTATCTTTTCTTTTAACATGGTTTAAATTTGGGGCAAAATTAATATTTTTTTTTATTTTCGGGAATTCTTTTGAAAAAGTAACATGCAAAATCGTGATGAATATAACGATGAAACTACTCCTCCATCCTCACGTTCGTCACGTTCGTCACGTCCGTCACGTCCGTCACGTCCGTCACGTCGTCACGTCATCAAGTTTTCAAAGCAAAAATGAACAAAACCCCCCAATCCCTGTTTAACCAAAAATACCAAACCATGAACAAACGCGAATTTTTAAAAAACGGTTTACTGATGAGCGCCGGGGCAGTAGTTGCTCCGTCAGTCATTATGGCCAGGGCACACGCAGCCTCAACCTCACTCTCAACCTCAACATCAACCTCAACATCAACCTCACTCTCACCCTCAACCGGGGAATTTCTACAGTTAACTCTTCCTTATGCATTTAATGCTCTGGAACCGCATATTGATGCACAAACCATGGAGATTCATTATGGTAAACACCATGCAGCTTATACAAAAAATTTCAATCAGCTGGTTAAAGATGAAAAGCTGGAGGGTCGCAGTATTGAAGAGATATTTGCCGGAATAGATAAATACTCTGCCGGCTTGCGAAACAATGGAGGCGGGTATTACAATCATAATTTTTACTGGCTTACACTTAGTCCGAAAGGCGGAGGAGAACCCACCGGAGAATTGTTAAAAAAAATTGAAAAAGACTTTGGAAGTTTCACGGCTTTCAAAGAAGCTTTTTCCAAAGCAGCTACCGGGGTTTTTGGTTCCGGCTGGGCATGGCTGATTAAGCAGGATGGTAAGTTGAAGATCGTGTCTTCTCCAAACCAGGATAATCCTCTTATGAATATCTCAATAGAAAAAGGCCGTCCCCTGATGTGTATCGATGTCTGGGAACATGCATATTACCTGAAGTATCAGAATAGGAGGGCTGACTATATCGCGGCTTTCTGGAATCTTGTGGACTGGAATTATGTATCCGGTAATCTGTTAAAATAATACAGGAACATAGCTGAAACATTGACATATTACCATAAACAACCTGTTGTTTTGTTTGATGGATTTTGTCACCTTTGCAGTGGCAGTGTCCGGTTTATAATTAAGAGGGATAAAAAAAAGATCTTTTCTTTAATCCCTTTGCAAAGTGAAGATGTGTCGCAAATCGAGGGATTACCTGTGTACGATAAGAATTATCCTTCCTCAATTATCCTGATCGAAAACGGGAAAATATATCAATTATCCGGTGCGGCGCTTCGCATCGCCCGGCGTTTAAGGTTTCCATGGAATTTATTATATGGCTTTATAATTGTTCCACCTCTGATAAGGGATGGCATTTACATGTTTGTTTCCAGGAACCGGTACAGGTGGTTTGGAAGGAGGAAAGAGTGTTTTCTGATCTGATGTTATCTTTGTTCTTAAATCAATTTCAAATATAAATTCATAACCAACAACTTGAGTTTAGTTATCATGAATAAAGCAATTACTTCCTTAATTCTGCTTATTTTTAGCATATCTGCAATGGCTCAGGAGCCATCTGATACCTCCTACTGGAAAACCGGAGGGATGGGTACTCTTACATTTTCACAGGTTAGTTTTTATCAGTGGGCTTCCGGGGGTGAAAACTCATATTCAGGTAATGCTTTTTTAAATCTTTTTGCTAATTATAAAAAGGCAAATGTAAGCTGGGATAATTCGCTGGGGCTTGGATATGGCTTAATCAAACAAGGTAATCTGACAAAGAAGAGCGATGACCGGATCGATTTATCCTCCCAGTTTGGAATGAAAGCGTCTAAAAACTGGAACTACAGTGCTATGCTTGGATTTAAAACCCAATTCGACAAAGGTTATAACTATCCTGATGTGTCTGCAAAAATTTCTGATTTCTTTTCCCCTGCCTACCTTACCATTTCGGTGGGTATGGATTATAAACCTAACGAAAGATTTAATATTTTTCTTTCGCCGGTAACCGGTAAAATGACATTTGTTATGGATGATACACTAAATTCAGTTGGCGCATTTGGTGTAGATCCCGGGAAGAATTTCCGGGCAGAATTCGGGGGATTTGCGAAATTGTATTACAGGCAGCCTGTAATGAAAAATGTGGAAACTCAGATCAAGCTCGATCTCTTCTCAAATTATCTGAAGAATCCGGGTAACATCGATATAAACGCAGAATTTCTTGTTGTAATGAAAATTAATGAATTCCTTGCAGCCACTTTTAACGTTCTCATGATTTACGATGATGATATAACTCTTCTGCGAAGTGATGATTCCAGAGGTCCCGGGGTGCAGCTAAAAGAAGTTTTTGGCGTGGGATTATCCTACAAATTCTAAAACTCTTTTTCTCCCTTCTCAAACTGAAGGTATTTTGCAGATAATAATGCGATCATTTCACTTATAAGGCCGAATGCCGAAGATGTTTCCGTACTTATTGTTTTTTTTGTCAGCCGCAACATGAGCAGGCCATAAAGTGCATTCAGACATAATTCGATTTCCCCGTAATTGCTTCCATCCGATTTGGCCCGGAGTGAATCGATACTGAGTTGAACTTTCGCGTAAGCTTTATGGTACTTAGATTCGTTTTCATCATGGAGGAGTCTGATGTGAAAGGATTCAAGATCGGTAATCAGAGAACGGACAATGGGAATATGTCCCTTGCGGGTGAGTTTTTTCTCTTTCATCATAGAGATAAGCGATATATACCATTCGCGCATATCTCTTTTGACATGATAGGGCTGCTCAAATTTACTGATAATATTCACTTCTAACAGGTCGATATCAAAACTGTAAGCCCTGATCAGATCTTCAATCTGAAACATATAAAGCAGGTACTCTGCCAGGTTTTCTTTTCTTTTTTGGTTTGCTATCAGCATTATTCTTCTTTTCTGAGATTATCGATGGTTCTGCGATCTTTTTTTGTCGGTCTGCCGGTTCCCCTGTCACGTTTAACAAAAAAGCTTTCATTTATCCCCAGCTTTTTTAATTCTTCGGGGGATGTGATATCCTGCACGAATTCACTTACAAGTTTAGCAGAAATCCTCGATTTAGGAAAATCTTTCACAACATAAGAAAAAACTACAGGAGGTTTTTTAACTTCCAGGATGTCATTCTGTTTTACCAGACGTGAAGCCTTAACGGGGACACCGCCGATCAGGACTTTCCCTTTCTTGCATGCTTCTGTGGCAATAACCCTGGTTTTAAAAATCCTGATGGCCCATAAATATTTATCGATACGTTTTCCCGAATCCTCCGGCATAGGGTCGCTATTAACTTAATAGATTTTTTCAAAACTTCACGGGCTTTAAGATAATTTATTAGGATTCACTATCCAAACTTATTGTCTGAAATTTTGAAAAAACTAATCGAAAAAGCAGTGGGATGGTGGTTTTATTTCCGGATCTTTTTTATTGTCCATAGCGGGATTTGGCCTTAATTTTTAAAAGCAGATCCCGACATTCCGTCGGGAACACGCAGATGCGGCGTGAACGCGGTTAAATATTTTTTAAATGCAGATTTATTTGGGATTAACCTTTTCCTTCACCTCAAGTTTAAACCCGGTACGTGGAATATTAACGATTGAAACATTAGGATCGTAGCTCAGAAACTTGCGTAATTTTGTGATATACACGTCCATACTTCTTCCCATGAAGTAATCATCCTCTCCCCATATATTTTTCAGTACGATCTCTCTTCGCACCAGCTGGTTCATGTTTATGCTAAGCAAGCGAAGCACCTCCGCTTCTTTACGGGTTAACCGTACTTCGCCAGGTGGGGAACTCAGAATATGGTTGTTATAATCAAAGCTGAATTTTCCGATTGTAAATACTGAAGGCAATTCATTTTTGATTATGGAATATTTCGATCTGCGTAAAATAGCTTCAATTCTCAGGCTCAGCTCTTCAGTACTGAAAGGTTTTGTGATGTAATCGTCCGCCCCGGTTTTCAGACCCCTTATCTTATCTTTTTCCATGTTTTTTGCAGTGAGAAAAATAATCGGGATCTCCGGATTTATATTACGGATTTCTTCAGCTATGGTGTATCCGTCCTTATATGGTAACATTACGTCAAGCAGGCATAAATCGAATTCCCCGTTTTTAAAAAACTCCATTCCTGCTATTCCGTCGGTGGCCAGCATAACTTCGTAATTACATATCTCAAGGAAGTCGGAAAGAACAATTCCCAGGTTGGTGTCATCTTCGACAAGGAGGATTTTCGCGGTTTTATTTTTCATTTCGCATATAAAAAAATCAAGTGGAAAAGTTCTGAGGAGCAAAGACAACAGCGCAAAAAAAATTATTGCGTTTTGCTTTGCGCCCTGGCGCCTTTGCGCTTAATACTTATCTTTAATTCTCCTAACTAAACGGAAGAAACACCTCAAATCTCGTGCCTTTTCCCTTTTCACTCTCAACAATCACTCTGCCTTTATGTGCTTCTACGATCGTTTTTACATAAAACAGTCCAAGACCAAAGCCTTTCACATTGTGCACATCACCCGTTGGTACCCGGTAAAATTTATCGAAAATGTACTTTATATTTTCTTTGCTTATTCCGATTCCCTTATCTTCCACCGAGAAAACAAAATTGTTTTTTTCATTGCGGCTCCTGATGCTAATATGCAGCTCTTCAGGGGAGTATTTTATCGCGTTATTGACCAGGTTGGTAATCACGTTGGCTAACTGAACAGGATCTGCAAACAAGCTGTCGTGGGAGGCTTCGAGGTGGTAGTCAACTTGAACTGTTTTCTCACAATGTTCAAGACACAAATTATTTACAACGTTTTGAATGAACTCATTCATGTTAATCATTGATGTATCGAGCCTCAGTTCCCCGCGGTCCATTGATGCCATCTGCAGAACCTTGTCGACCTGTGAACGCATGCGGCCATTTTCGTCATATATGATCCGGGCATACTTCAGGGTTCGGTCGAGGCTTAATTTATCCCCTGAATTCAAAAGAACTTCAGATGCCAGAGAGATAGTAGCAATAGGCGTTTTAAATTCATGCGTGATATTGTTGATCAGATCATCCCTTATCTCAGATATTTTTTTCTGTTTTATAATGGTAGTGATCGTATAATAAAAACTAAGGATTACTATGATCAGGAAAATTGTCGAAAGGCCAAGCCATGCCGACATTCCGGCAAGAGTTTGCTTTGTCTGATAAGGGAAACACAGGGCAAGATGATAATAGTCCTTCTTATAGGCGCAGTGCAGACAAGCTTTATGAACTTTCAATCCGGCAAGATTGTCCGATTTCTTTCCATAGGAATAAATTACAGAGTCGTTAGATGTTTTTACAATATAATATCTAAACCGGTTGTCGAGAGCATGATAACTGATATATTTTATAAGCAGCTTGTGAAGTTTTAGGGTATCTACAACATGAAAGAAATTCCCGATGTCGGTCAGGTGATCATTGTACATCATCTCTGATTTACGAAGAGTTATACCGCTCGTGTCGATCAGTTCTGCCAGAACATCATCCAGGGCAAGGTCTACCCGGTGGTCGTGCTGCTCTTCAGCAAGATCTATGGCGTTTTTTACCCAGAATGTCTGCGTGGTGATCAATCCCCCGAGAGAAAGCGAAGCGAAAATAATGATTGCCCGGATGGTACTTTTACCCATTTTTTATTGCAAAGGTAGCTTTGATTTTGATTGGAACTTATATTTAACAACAAGTTAACATTTTTGTTTGTTAACGGAAGTGTGGATTAATTTTGTTAAGTGTTACGGCCGTGACGCGATAACAATGGAGTTCACACTTAATATTGTTTGATGTCTCTATGTTACCTGGTCACTCTCTTCTCTTCGTCACGACGTCACAACGTCACGACGTCACGAAGCCAATCAGACTTGATTCTACTTATTATTATAAAGATTCATCGTAATCTCAACTCCCGATGCAACAAATGACCGGATAATGTCTCCTGCCAGGAGTACGCGTGCCGGAAGCATGTTTTTTTCTTCATCAGTAAACTGACTGAGTACATAATCTACCTGGTAGCCCATGGGAAAATTGTTACCAATACCGAAGCGAAGACGTGCAAAGTTGCTGGTACCAAGAACTTCAGATACATTGATAAGGCCGTTATGCCCGGCATCGCCTCCCCTGGGTTTAAGTCTCAAAACGCCGAAAGGCAAAGCGATATCGTCAACAACAAGAAGCAGGTTTTCGGAAGGGATTTTGTGTTTTTTCAACCAGTAATCTACAGCTTTCCCGCTGAGGTTAACGTATGTTGAAGGCTTTAACAACAGGAGAGATTTACCTTTAAATTTATAAAGAGTTGTAAAACCGTAACGGCCATCCTCAAAAGAAATATTGGATGCCCTTGCGAGAGCATCCAATACATCGAATCCTATATTATGTCGGGTGTGAGCATACTCATTCCCAATATTTCCCAGTCCTGTAATAAGGTATTTCAATTTTCAGGAAGGTTAAGTAACAAGCCTATTTTTCAGGTTCTTCAGCAGCAGGAGCTTCTTCAACAACCGGAGCAACAACCACCTCTTCTTCACCCATGCCTTTAGCAGCCAGACGCGATGAAATTATTGCGACAACCATGGAACGGGCCGGATCGAGCAGTTCGATATCAGGATAGGAGAGATCTCCTACTTTAATGACATGACCGATATCAATATTTGTCATATCAATTTCAAGAACTTCCGGAAGATTTTTAACAAAACCCCGAACTTTCAGGTATCTTCTTTTTTCACGGAGTTTACCACCATTTTTCACCCCGATACAGCTACCGGTGAGTTCGATAGGGATATTAATGATAACCGGTTTCTTTTCATCAACCTCAATAAAATCAATATGATTGATGTGGTCTGAAACGGGATGGAACTGTAAAGCCTGCATAATTGCTTCGTGCTTCTCGCCATCAATGTTAAGGTGAACGATCAATGGTTCGGGAGTGTAAACCAGTTTTCTGAATTCGTTCTTGTGTGCATAGAAATGTAAAACTTTTTCCCCACCATAAAGAACACAGGGAACATTTTCTCCTTTTCTAAGATTGCGGGTATCCGTTTTACCGGTTTTAACGCGCTTCTTTACTGCAATTTCAATTGTTTTCATAAAGTAAATTTGTGCTACTAAGAATTAATAATCATGATAATTCCCCATCACACCGGGAATACATATTTTTTCCTTAAAAAGGAGTGCAAATATAGTACTTATATTATAAAATGCGAACTAATCGACTGATAATTGTATACTTTATTAATCACCTCCGCGAACAGATCGGCGATGGAGAGAACTTTTATTTTCGGACAAAGGTTTTGAATCGGGATTGAATCAGTTACAATTACTTCGGCTATGAGGGAATTATTGATACGATCATAAGCAGGGCCTGATAGAACGGGATGTGTTGCTACAACACGAACGGATTTTGCGCCTTCATTAACCATCATTTCAGCAGCGAGACAAACGGTTCCTGCAGTGTCGATCATGTCGTCGACAATAAAAATATTTTTTCCTTCCATATCACCGATGGCCCTGATTTCTTCGACCACATTGGGTTTCTTTCTTATTTTATAGCAAATCACCATCTGTGAATCGAGGAAACGCGAATAAGCGTTGGCTCTCTTGGTACCTCCCATATCGGGAGCAGCAATGGCCAGATCTTCGAGCCCCAGTTCTTTAATATAAGGCACGAAAATAGTGGAAGCATAAAGATGATCGACCGGAACGTTGAAAAAACCCTGTAACTGATCGGCGTGCATATCCATAGTCATTACCCGGTCAACGCCTGATGCCATGAGCAGGTCTGAAATCAGCTTGGCGCCGATAGAGGAACGCGGACGATCTTTCCGGTCCTGCCGGCCATATCCAAAGTAAGGTAGTACAGCTACTATTTTATAGGCACTTGCCCTTTTCGCAGCATCGATCATCAGAAGAAGTTCAAGAAGATTCTCGGCTGGTGGCTGTGTGGATTGAATAATAAATACCGTACATCCTCTCACCGACTCTTCATAATGAGGCTGAAGCTCACCATCACTGAATTCTATTACATTGGTTTTGCCAAGTTCAGCGCCAAAAGACTTTGCGATTTTTTCAGCGAGTGGTTGAGTTGCTCTTCCGGCGAAGAATTTAATAGGTGTATACGCTCTCATAATGCCAGTAAAAAGTTTTATTCAAATCTGAGGCAAATGTAAAAATTCTTAAGGCAAAACTTAACCAATGTTCATTAATTGTTAGCTTTTTTATCATGCAATACAAAATGAATGAAATCAAGGACCTCCTCGCGCCCGGTCTTTTTAATTGCCGAGGTTACGAAACTTGTTGGCAGTTCGTCCCAGGTTTCCATAAGTTTTGCTTCCATTTTTTTCTTATTTATATTGAACTCCCGTGTTGCAAGTTTATCTGTTTTGGTGTAAATCAAAACCAGAGGAACCTCATTTGTACCGCACCAGTTAATAAATTCCAGATCATTTTCCCGCGGTTCCAGCCGACCGTCGATCAGGATGAAAAGACAAGACAGGTTTTCCCGTTTGAGTATGTAATTTTTTATGATTTTAGCAAACTCAACTTTCATTGATTTACTTACTTTCGCGTATCCATATCCCGGTAAATCTACCAGAAACCATTGATCATTGATCATAAAATGGTTGATGAGTCTTGTTTTCCCCGGTGAAACAGAAGTCTTTGCAAGCCCATTTTGTCCGGTAAGCATATTGATGAGAGAAGATTTTCCCACATTCGAGCGACCAATAAAGGCAAACTCAGGACGATGTCCGGTGGGACACTCAGAAATTCTGGCGCTGCTCTTTTCGAAAATGGCGGATTTTATGATCATGTTTTTAAAAAACCTTATCCTGTATTTCAGGTTCGTGACACGTAACTCCGTAACTCCGTAACTCCGTAACTCCGTAACTCCGTAATCCCATCACATAATAAACACCTCCAGCAGTGTAGAAGGCACGGCCGGCTTAATTATCAATTCTTTTAGTAAAGCCGGAATTAAAATCGTTTCCCCCTTCATAAAACTCACTGAACCTCCATCACCATATAAAATCTCACCTTTACCTTCGGTGCACATATAAATTACAAAAGAGTCAATTAAACTAAAATCTTTTTCCACCGGCCTGGTGAAATTCATAACATTTGTGTTGAAGTATCTGCAACTGACAGCATTTACAGTTTTATTTTCAATAATCGGATATACTGTTTTGTAGGATTCATGAACCTTGTAATCAATCGCGTCCAAAGCCCAGTCGGTTTGCAGATCTCTCGTATTTCCATGATCATCTTTGCGGTTGAAGTCGTAAATACGGTAGGTGATATCCGATGATTGCTGAATCTCAGCAAGCAGGATTCCCGGACCTATTGCGTGAACCCTGCCGGCAGGCATAAAATAAACATCACCGGGACTTACTTTTTCGTAATTTAATACACTTTCCAGGTGGCCTGATGCCATTAATTCCGTGAAAGATATTTTATCAAGTGGTTGGGTAAATCCTGAAATAAGTTCGGCTCCCGGCTCCGACTGAATGATATACCACATCTCAGTTTTTCCGAAAGAATTGTGTCGTTCGAGTGCGGTTATGTCGTCCGGATGAACCTGAATACTAAGGAAATCATCCGCATCAATATATTTTAAAAGCAGAGGGAATTCAAGCCCGAATTTATCAAAAACTTTATCTCCAACGAGATCGCCCATGTATATTTCGATAAGTTCGGAAAGTGTATTACCGGCCAAAAGGCCTTCACCTACAACCGAAATATCTCCTTCAACACAAGATATTTCCCAGCTTTCGCCACATCGATCAGAAGCATCCTTTTTATGCAGAAGGGTATTTATTTTTTTTCCTCCCCAGATTTTATCTTTTAAAATGGGAGTGAATTTAAGAGGATACAGATCATTCATTTAACAGGTGTTATCAATTAATGCAGGCTTTAATCAGAACAATTTCCAGGATCGGATTGTCTGGTTCGTTAATCTTCTTTTTTAAATCAGTAAGTTTCTGGTTCTTAATATCTTCCAGGCAGGGAACTTTAAATTTGAACCTGGTGGTGTACCGTAACATTTTTTTTAACAGAATTGATTCGTAATTTGTAGTTTTGTTTCAGTCACAAAATTAGGATTTTTAATCAGAAAAGCATGTTTATTATTGGAATTGCAGGATATAAAAATTTATGTGGATGCAGATGCGGATGACCGGCTGAGCAGGGTTATATACAGGGATATTACCGAGAGAGGCAGAACAGTGGTTAAGGTGCTCGAACGTTATGAGAAAACTGTAAAGCCCATGCACCTGCAGTTTATTGAACCGACCAAACGCTATGCCGATATCATCATCACGCAGGGAGGAAATAACCAGGTAGCGATAAATGTTTTGAAAACGATCATTGAGCAAAGACTGATACATACTAAATAACTTAAGTTTCAATTTATACATTTTTACACATAAAGTGATTTACAAATATCAATTTGCTATTATTTAATACAGACTTATAATACATAACTCATAACTCAATGTCTAATGCTTGAGAATCTTCAAATTGAAAATCTGGTTTTCCTCGATATCGAAACCGTTCCCCAAACCGCATCTTTTGATGACCTGCCTGAAGCAGCGAGAAAACTCTGGGAAAAAAAGTCTTCTTTCATTCGTGGAGAGGAGCAAAAACCCTCCGATGTCTATCAGCGTGCAGGAATCTATGCTGAATTCGGAAAGATTATCTGCATTTCAGCAGGTCTCATCTATTCCGAAGATGGGCAAAAAAAAATACGGCTTAAATCATTCTCTTCTAAAGATGAGCATCAGCTGTTGGTTGATTTCGGTCTCCTGCTGAAAGCATTGTCTGCTAAAAAGAACTATTCACTCTGTGCACATAATGGCAAGGAATTCGATTTTCCATATATCTCCAGACGTATGCTCATTAACGGGCTTGAACTGCCTGGTTTACTCGATACGGCGGGTAAAAAGCCATGGGAGGTAAATCATGTGGATACCATGGAACTTTGGAAATTCGGCGATTTTAAGAATTATACATCTCTTGAACTTCTGGCTTATGTTTTCGGCATTCCTTCCCCGAAAAACGATATTGACGGATCCATGGTGGCCGGTGTGTATTATGAAGAGGATGACCTCCCGCGGATAGTAAAATATTGTGAGAGGGATGTTGTAACCATTATTCAGCTGTTGTTGAAATTTAAATCTATGCCCCTTATTCCGGAAGAATATATTTCTATCGCATAACGTTAATCACCAAAAATAAAATATTCAATCGTTTTTATTAAAAGTTCTGGTTTCTCAACATGGACCCAGTGATCAGCCCCGGGAATTGTTACCATTTCGGCCATTGGGAAAATAGTTTTAATAAGAGCCTTGTCCTCCTCTCTGATATAACCTGATTTTTCTGCCCTGATAAAAAGAACAGGGAAACCGGTAATTCCATTTCCATTTAAAAAAGGCTTCGGATCGAGTCCATCCAGAATCCGGGGTAACTGATCGTGCAGGGTTCTGATATTAAGTCTCCATTCATAGCCGCCTGTTTTATTCCGTTTAATATTTTTCAGCAGAAAATGTCGCACTCTTTGAGATGGGATGGTTTCTTTGAGGATTGAATTTACATCTTCCCTGTTATTCACCCTTGAAAAGTCCACACTCAGCATTGAGCTTATGATATTCATATGATTTACGCTTTGAGGAGCAGGTGTAATAAGCGATTTATAGGATCCCGGGGTAATGTCGACAACGATTAGCGCTTGAACTTTCTCCGGCCATGCGACTGCGAAATACATTGCGGCTTTCCCTCCCATGGAATGTCCCAGAATTATTGCTTTTTCAATTCCATGACTTTCCATAAACCCGTGAAGATCATTTCGAAGAAGTGTGTAGGTATGTTCCTTTGTATGTGGAGATTTTCCGTGATTCCTCTGGTCGGGCAGATAAACATCAAACTTCGGGGCAAAAGCTTTCCCGATACTTAACCAGTTATCCGACGAGCCGTAAAGGCCATGGAGTATGATCATCGGAGGACCCTGGCCCATTTTGCGATATGAAAGCTCTATTGCCAATTTGGGGATATGATTCTTATTTAAGCTGCCTTTTATACATCTGAATCGTATTTTCAAGCCCATAATATAAGGCATCTGAAATCAGAGCATGACCAATCGATACTTCCAGTAACCCGGGGATGTGTTCAGAGAAATATTTCAGGTTTTCAAGACTCAGGTCATGACCTGCATTAATACCCAATCCAACCTTATTTGCCAAAAGCGCAGCCTTTACAAAGGGTTCTATGGCTTTTTCACGTCCGGTTATATATGCGCTTGCATAAGGCTCAGTATATAGCTCGATACGGTCTGTGCCGGTATCCCGGGCAGCTTTAATATGCTCAGATTCGGTTCCAATGAAAATGGAGGTACGAATCCCCTTCGATTGGAGCCCCGTAATTACCATTTTAAGAAATTCACAGTTTTTTATGGTATCCCATCCCTCAGATGAAGTAAGCGCTCCGGGAGGGTCAGGAACGAGGGTAACCTGATCGGGCAGCGCTTCATAAACCAGTTGAAGAAAACTTTCTGTTGGGTAACCCTCAATATTAAATTCAGTAGTTATCAGGGATTTCAGGTTACGTACATCCTGATACCGTATATGTCGTTCATCAGGCCTGGGATGAACCGTAATACCTTCCGCCCCGTAACGCTGACAATCTAAAGCAACCCTGAGAACATCAGGAATATTTCCGCCTCTGGAATTTCGGAGTGTTGCAATTTTATTTATATTTACGCTTAATCTGGTCATAAAATGGCTTTGATGTGCCTGCAAAGGTACATCAGCAGTCTGAAAATAAATCGCAAGGAGATAAATTATTTATGCTGGCAAAAGAATTAATGTCGGATGTTGTACCCGCCCTGAAAACCTCAGATACAGGATACCAGGCTCTTTCGTGGATGGATATTTTCAGGATTTCTCATCTTCCAATTGTGAATAACGTTGAATTTCTGGGTCTTATTTCTGATAAAGATATTTATAACCTGAACATGGCTGATGAACCTATCGGTAATCATAAACTATCCCTGTTTAGCCCCTATGTCTATGAAGATCAGCATATCTACGAGGTAATAGAACTTGCATCAAGGCTCAAACTAAGCGCTATACCGGTTTTAGCAAGAAATAATGAATTCCTGGGTACCATTACGACCAATGACCTGGTTTTACATTTCGCTGACCTTTCCGCCCTCAAACATCCGGGAGGTATTATTATTTTAGAAATAAATGTCAATGATTATTTTCTCTCCCAGATTGCGCAAATTATTGAAGGTAATGATGCCAAGATCCTGAGTCTTTATATATCTACCCCCGAGGATTCAACGAAATTATATGTAACCCTAAAGATCAACAGAACAGAGTTATCTTCTATTATTCAAACCTTTGAAAGGTACGATTATAACATCACAGCCTCTTATATGAAGGATGATGAGGGAGATTTGATGATAAAGAACAGGTACGATCTTTTTATGCGTTACCTGAATATTTAACATGACCACCTGATCAAAATGGTTTCAATTTAAATTATGAAAAAAATAGCCCTTTACGGTAAGAATTTCACTGACGACTTTAATAAAAACATCCGCTCCCTGTTTGATATTTTTAAAAAATACCGGGCGGAATTGATCATTTATGATGATTTCTCCGCTTTTCTTAAAGATCATACTAGTATCAATACAGGAGATTTTAAAACTTTCCATGATCACACTTCCTTACCTTCAGATACAGACTTTTTATTTTCTTTCGGGGGAGATGGTACCTTTCTGGAAACCTTAAAAATTGTGCAGGACAGAAACATACCTATAATCGGAATTAATACGGGTCGACTCGGTTTTTTAGCGAATATTTCAAGGGAAGAAATATGCATTTCTGTGGAAGATTTATTTCAGGGGAAATATTACCTGGAAGAAAGAACATTGGTCCGGTTAAATAACAATATATCCATAAGTGAGGAATTTGGTATTGCACTTAATGAAATAACCATTCATAAATTTGGAGCAGGGATGATTACGGTAATAACCGAGCTGGATGGGGAATACCTGAATACTTATTGGGCGGACGGATTGATTATCTCCACGCCTACCGGATCTACCGCCTATTCTATGAGCGTTGGCGGACCAATCGTGATGCCGGAAGCCCGCAATTTTATTATTTCACCGGTAGCGCCTCATAATCTGAGTGTACGACCCATTATTATCCCCGATAACAAATCCATTAAACTTCAGGTAAAATCCCGGGCCGATCGCTTCCTGGTATCCATTGATTCGAGGACTCATGAGGTTGAAAATAATATTACCCTGAATATTGATAAGGCCCCGTATAATTTAAAACTGGTTAAATTTGACGGTACAAATTTTTACAATACATTAAGAAACAAGCTTATGTGGGGTATTGATAAACGCAATTAATTTCAAAATGCACACGGATTTACTTCAATATTTATTTCCTGAACAGAAGAAATATTTAGATAGTTATCGTAAGCAACCTGAACAATTCAGTTCAAATCCGGTTCTTTTTAAAGAATATTTTTGCATTTATCGGCCTCTAATTCCCTTTTAGCACACTTATTTTAATTATTTAATATATTTGTAAACCATAAGGTTTTAGAAATGAATAAAAGACAGCTCACCGGCATTCTATTACTGCTTATAATAGTACCGGTTTCATCCTATGCACAGTTATGGAAACTAAGAAGGTATGAAGCCAACATTGGTATTTGTACATCTCAGATCTACGGCGACATTGGTGGTTCTGCCGATGCAAATAACTTATTTGGATTGAAAGACATCCAGATTCTGCAAACGCGTCCTTCATTTGCTTTTGGCGCAAGATATAAGATCAGCAAAAAAATGACAATTAAAATGAACCTGATTTACGGTTTTGTTTCAGGGAATGATAAAAATTCACGCAATAGTGACCGGAATTTTTCCTTTAACTCAACAATATTTGAACCCTCTTTTCAGTTAGAATATTACCCTGTTGCTGAACAAAAGTCGACCCGGTCAGCCGCTTCATTTAGTCACAGGGGGATGATCAATAACTTCGGGAAGATATTCCCTTATGTATTTGCAGGTGTTGGAGGAGTGATCAGCAATCCAAAACTTTATAAAAATGAAGTACTGTACCCGATAGATGAAAATAGTAGTAAATTTGGCATAACAATTCCCTTAGGGGTTGGATTTAAAATCTCTATCAACTCCAGAATTTCCACTGGATTTGAATTTGGACGAAGGTTTACAACAACAGATTATATAGATGGTTATTCACCGGTATTCTCAAAAGCAAATGATTTATACGACATCGGTATGTTCAGTATTATATATAAAATTCCATCCGACCGTCGTGGAAGGCCCATTATTGGAAAAGCAGCGAGATTCCTCAGATAGAAAAATCAGTAAAATAAAAAGGATTAACCGGAGGAGCAGAACAGCCTGGATCCTTGCTTTACTCTTGCTTATCTCTTTAGATGCCTTCTCCCAAAGGAAGTCAGATATAGGTATGTTTGCAGGAACTTCTTATTACGTGGGAGATTTAAATCCGGCAAAGCACTTTTTCAATCCGGGGATCGCTATCGGACCAATTTTCCGCTATAATTTCGATCCTCGCACCTCCATCCGCTTAAGCACAATATATCATAGCCTGCATGGGAATACGACAGGTTATGGCGATTTGTATGTTGAAAGCCTTAAATCCGGTTTTGATGCCACCCTTCTCGACGTCGCTGCAAATTATGAGTTCAACTTTATACCCTATAAAACAACCAATAGAAAATTAAATCAATCACTTTACATTTCCGCGGGGTTAGCCAGCTATTATGTTCTCACTTCGAGTGCGTCTTCAGCAAAATTTCTCATTTCGATTCCTTTTGGAATCGGATATAAATTTAATGTCTCAAAAAAATTAAGTTCCGGGGCTGAGATTTCAGTAAGAAAGACTTTTAACGACTATGCAATCGACGGAACAGTAAATATTGCAGGTGAAAATATAAATTTGGTTGGTAACAATGACTGGTATACCTTTGCGGGAATTTTTATCAGCTATAAAATTTTCAGTTACAGGGAATATTGTCCGGCTTACGATTAGAAGGAAATTTAAATTATGGCAACGATTGATAACGTAAATAAAGAAAAGCTTCCGGTTCACGTAGCAGTGATCATGGATGGAAATGGCCGATGGGCTCAGAGAAAAGGGAACTCCAGAGTTTTCGGGCATCAGAATGGTGTGGTGGCAGTTCGGGAAACCGTAGAAGCAGCTTCTGAACTGGGCATTCAATATCTTACTCTTTATGCATTTTCTACCGAAAACTGGAACCGTCCCAGAGAGGAAGTTGATGCACTTATGTCACTCCTTATAAGTACTGTTGAAAAAGAGCTCGACTCACTTTTAGAGAATAATGTCTGTCTTCATATTATCGGTGACACTTCAAGTCTCCCGGCAGCCGTTCAGAAACAGTTAACAAGAGCAGTAGAAAAAACTCACAATAATACCGGGCTTAATCTCGTTCTTGCGTTAAGTTACAGCGGCCGTTGGGAAATTATCAATGCCATGAGAAAACTGGCCCATGATGTGAAAAAAAATTTAATACTGCCCGATGAATTAAATTGCGATTCTTTTATCCAGTATCTCACAACAGCTGAACTACCTGATCCGGAGTTGCTTATAAGGACCAGTGGAGAGTACCGGATTAGCAATTTCCTGCTTTGGCAAATAGCATATGCAGAATTGTATTTTACAGACACACTTTGGCCCGATTTTCGAAAGGAACATTTCTATGATGCCATAGTTGATTTTCAAAAGAGAGAAAGAAGGTTTGGAAAGATCAGTGAACAAGTTAAAAGTGACTCAGTTAACTAAACAGTATGTATAAATTATTTATTACCTTTTTAATTCTGATATCTTCAACCTTAAAAGGTTTTTCACAGGACACCCTTATTAATTACAACAT
>CAYGFI010000038.1:21795-32064 GCA_964349045.1 uncultured Chitinophaga sp. | reverse complement strand
GCGCTAGCGCCTCCGCTGAGTAGCTTCAGCGCTCACGGAAAGCTACGGTGACTAATAGGTGACGGGGTTACGGGGTTACGGAGTTACGGAGTGGCGGAGTGGCGGAGTGGCGGAGTTACGGAGTTACGGGATAACGAGGTGATAAATGTAAACGCTTGTCATTTAGTGTTTAAGCGAAATTTATGATTTCTCAAATACTCATGTAGATTTACACCTTTCTTTTAAGTCCGATGCTGAGAATTATTAGTCCAATAAATGTTATCAGACCGTTAACAATAAGTAACTCAAATCCAAACTTGTATCCCCAGAGGATTTCCCTTGAAAAATTATTTAAAAGAAGGCATAAGAGAGGAGAAATTATAGCAATTACAGGAACAAATTTATCTCTTACCTGTCTCTTTGTAAAAAGTCCAAAGGCATAGAGGCCAAGCAGGGGACCGTATGTATATCCGGCAATGGTAAATATCGCCTTAATCACATTCTGGTCATTTATAACTCTGAAAAACAGGATAAACAAGCCAAGGACGATTGTAAAACCGATATGAACCATATGCCTGGTTCGCTTTAACCTGTCTTCTCCTCTTTTCTGAGCATCCAGAATATCAATGGTAAATGAAGTTGTAAGTGATGTTAATGCCGAGTCGGCGCTGGAGTATGTTGTTGAAATGAGCCCAATGATAAAGAAAAAAGCAACCGTAACTGACAGATAGCCACCAGTTGCGATCAGGGGATAAAGATTATCGGTATTTTCAGGAACAGGGATTCCGGCAAAAGCCGCATAAATAAAAAGCAAGGCTCCAAGGCTCATAAAAAGCAGGTTTACCGGAACCAGCGCAAAGCTGAGCCAGTACATGTTCTTCTGTGCATCTTTTATATTCCGGCAACTGAGGTTTTTCTGCATAAGGTCCTGGTCAAGACCTGTCATCACTATTGCAATAAACGCTCCTCCTAAAAACTGTTTTACAAAATGATAAGGGCTTTTCCAGTCATCGAAAATAAAAATCCGGCTGTATTCACTCACTGAAACTGCATTAATCAAACCGCCAATATTTAACCCCATACTTTTGCCAATGAGAACAATCGTAAATAAAAGAGCAATAAGCATTGCCAATGTTTGTATGGTATCGGTCCAGATGATTGTTTTTATTCCTCCCCTGAATGTAAACAGCCAGATTAGCGCCACAGTTACCAGTACCGTAAACCAGAATGGGACTCCCACATCTTCGAAAATGGATATCTGAAGTACATTGGCAACGAGGAACAACCTGAATGAAGCGCCGATGGTGCGTGAAAGAAGGAAAAATGAAGCCCCGGTTTTATAGGAAAACTTTCCAAAGCGCGTTTCCAGGTAGGTGTAAATTGAAGTGAGATTCAAACGGTAATACATGGGCATCAAAACGTTGGCGATCACAAAATAACCAACCAGGTAACCCAGTACCATCTGCATGTAGCTGAAGTGACTCTCTCCTACCCAACCCGGAACTGAAATAAAAGTAACCCCGGAGAGTGAAGCCCCGATCATTCCGAAAGAAACAACGTACCATGGTGATTTCCTGTTGCCTACAAAAAAACCTGCATTATCAGCGTTTCGTCCGGTAATCCAGGCAATAATAAGTAATACAACAAAATAAAATACAATGATCAGAGACAATCCCAATGAGCTCATACAATAAATTTGTTGCAAGAATACTAAAAAAAATTGCGAATGCCCCTGCTTGAAGCTATTTTTACGTTGAATTTAAACTGAATGTATGTCTCAGAATTTCCCGTCAAAGTTGTTAGAAGAAGCTGTTAATGAGTTCGCTAAATTGCCCGGTATTGGTAACAAAACCGCTCTCAGGCTTGTACTTTACCTCCTGAGACAGGATGAGTCTGTATCTGAATCCTTCGGGAATGCCGTTATTCGCCTGAAAAAAGAAATATGTGAGTGCAAAATCTGTCATAACCTTTCCGATTCCGATATCTGCCATATCTGCTCAAACCCTAAACGAGATCACGAAATCATTTGTGTTGTTGAGAGCATCAGGGATGTTATGTCGATCGAAAATACACAACAGTTCCATGGAGCATATCATGTTCTCGGCGGGATTATTTCACCAATGGAGGGTATTGGTCCGGGTGACCTTAATCTTGAATCCCTCGAAAAAAAGGTAAAGGAACATCATGCCAAAGAAATTATCCTTGCATTGCCAACAACCATGGAAGGCGACACCACCAACTTCTACATTTACCGGAAACTGAAAGAAACCGGCATCCATATTACAACCCTTGCCCGCGGGCTTGCCATTGGCGATGATCTGGAATTTGCAGATGAGATTACCTTAGGCAGGTCGCTGGTGAACAGACTGGACTTTGAGTCGACGCTGGGGAGGGGAGGGAAAACGTGACGAGCGTGATGACTTCGTTACATCATCAAGATCCTCAAAAAACCCAATGCTATTCAACATATTCTCTTATATTTGCAAAACTAAAAAACATCCAAGCATACCATGGAATTGAAAGATAATGTATATCTGATAGAAGGTATTCCCGTTCAGGATCTGGTTAAGAAATACGATTCACCGCTATATATCTACGAAACCACCGTAATCCGAACACAGTTCAACCGGATGAAAACCGCTTTTAAAAACTCCAAAATAAAAATTAACTATGCCTGTAAAGCTCTGTCGAATGTTAATATTCTGAAGTTTATAAAAGATCTTGGGGCAGGACTCGATGCCGTTTCCATACAGGAAGTTATGCTGGGGCTGAAAGCCGGATTCAGTCCGCAAGACATCATTTTTACCCCGAATTGTGTATCCCTCGAAGAAATTGAGATGGGGGTTGAAAAGGGAGTTCGCATCAATATCGACAATATTTCTATACTCGAACAGTTCGGACACAAATATGGTAAAAAAGTTCCGGTCTGTATACGAATCAATCCGCATATTCTCGGGGGAGGAAATAACAAAATATCAACCGGCCATATCGATTCGAAATTTGGTATTTCAATTCATCAGCTTCCTCACGTTTTGCGGGTGATTGAAGCGAACAACATGCGTATTGAGGGTATCCATATGCATACCGGATCCGACATTCTTGATGTGGATGTCTTTTTAAGGGGTGCGGAAATTCTTTTCAATTCGGCTATGAATTTTAAGGAACTGGAATATGTTGATTTTGGCAGTGGTTTTAAAGTTCCTTACAAACCTGATGATTACGAAACTGATATTGAATCACTTGGAGAAAACCTCACGCAGAAGTTTAATGAGTTCAGTAAAAATTATGGCAAAAAACTTACTCTTGTATTTGAACCCGGTAAATACCTGGTAAGCGAAGCAGGATATTTTGTTGCAAAAGTAAATGTGATCAAGCAGACTACCGCAACGGTTTTTGCCGGAATTGACACCGGACTTAACCACCTTATACGTCCCATGTTCTATGATGCTTACCATCACATCATTAATATTTCAAAGCCGGAAGGAAAGACTCGTATTTACACTGTTGTAGGCTATATATGTGAAACCGATACCTTCGGATGGAACCGCAAAATAACTGAGATTTCGGAAGGGGATATTCTTATGTTCCGCAATGCCGGCGCCTATTGCTTTGCCATGTCGTCCAATTACAACTCCCGTTACAGACCCGCAGAAGTTATGGTTCATGAGGGAAAAGACTACCTGATCAGAAAAAGGGAAGAATTTGACGACCTGTTGCGGAATCAGATTATTGTGGGGGAAGGGGTTTAGGGGTATAGAGGTTTAGAGGATAACCTTTTAATTTAACAACTTATATTCTAATATTTTAACTACCTGACAGCCTAAGTACCTGATAATAAAATTTTTCTTTTCTTTTAGAAGTTTTACCTTTAATCGCATGGATCTTTCCGTTATCATCGTAAATTATAATGTTAAGTACTTCCTGGAACAGTGTCTGCATTCTGTTGCCAATGCAGCAAGGCAATTTGATACTGAAATATTTGTTGTCGATAATAACTCGGTTGATGGCTCCTGTGCCATGATTCGCGAAAAATTTCCCTGGGTAAAACTTATTGAGAACAAGCATAACGCGGGATTCAGCAAGGCAAACAACCAGGCTCTGAGACTTGCTTCAGGAAAATATTGTCTGCTTTTAAATCCCGATACAGTAATTGAGGAAGGTACTTTTAAAAAGTGCATTTCTTTTATGGATGAGCATCCTGATGCAGGAGCCCTGGGAGTAAAAATGATCGATGGCAAAGGAAATTTTCTACCCGAATCAAAAAGAGCCCTTCCAACACCTGCTGTTGCGTTTTATAAAATATTCGGGCTGGCCAGACTATTTCCCAAATCGAAAATATTCGGACAGTATCATCTCGGCTATCTCGATAAAGATCATACCCATACTGTTGATATTATTTCCGGAGCATTTATGTTTTTACGTAAAGAAGTATTAAACAAAACAGGCTTGCTGGATGAAGATTTTTTTATGTATGGGGAGGACATTGATCTCTCTTACCGATTGATCAAATCAGGTTATAAAAATTATTACTTTCCGGAAACCACCATAATTCATTACAAAGGTGAGAGTACCAAAAAAGGCAGTATTAATTATGTTGTGGTCTTTTACCATGCCATGCTTATTTTCGCGCGAAAACATTTTTCAAAAAAAAACGCCAATACCTTCTCTTATCTCATTAACATTGCGATTTATTTTCGCGCCGGACTGGCTATATTCCGGCGTTTTGTCAAAAGAATCTATCAACCCCTGATTGACTTTCTGCTGATTTTTTCAGGATTCTGGTTCCTTACTCCCCTTTGGAAAAAATTCAGGTTTGGGGTGTCGGAATACTATCCGCTCCTGTTTTACCAGTTTGTGGTTCCTGCATACATTCTCATTTGGTTAACGGCAATATATTATTCAGGGGGTTATGAGAAGCCGGTAAGGATTTGGAAAGTTATCAGCGGGCACGTTATCGGAACCATTTTTATACTGGTGCTTTATGCTCTTTTGCCTGAAGCCTATCGTTTTTCAAGAGCGCTGATCCTACTCGGAGCGTTGTGGGGAATGCTGACAGTGACTTTTCACCGGTTGATTCTATATTTCGCGGGTTTCAGCGATTATGAGCTTGCTTTAAACCGGAAGAAAAGGATGATTATTGTCGGATTCAGCGATGAGGCTGAGAGAGTAAGCAATCTGCTCCGCAAAACACAGATCGTTCCTGATATCGCGGGCTTTGTATCACCTCTTGATTCCGATAATTACTCCTACCTGGGAAATGCCGGCCAATTATCCGAGATAGTAAAAATTCATAAAGTGGATGAAATTGTTTTCTGCGCAAAGGATATTAGTTCAAGGGAGATCATCCGGATCATGACAGAAGTCACCGGAGCTCCGGTAGATTATAAAATAGCCCCGCCTGAAAGTATGAGTATCATCGGTAGCAATTCTATAAACACTGCGGGGGATCTTTACATGATTCATTTCAACTCCATTGCCAGAGGCCGTAACCGGCGCAGCAAGCGTTTGTTCGATCTGGGAGTTTCATTAATGTTTATACTCACCTGGCCTTTCATCTTTCCATTTTTAAAAGGAATACGGATAAATCTGGTCAATGCAATAAAAGTTTTTTCCTCATCAAATACCTGGATTGGTTATTGCAAAGGAACAGATTTATCGGGTTTACCCACTCTTAAAAAAGGCATCTTCGATCTTTCATTCGGGTTGAAGGATCCTGATCAGGAAACAAAAGAAAAGATAAATATGGAGTATGCCCGCGATTATAAGGTTTCTGTTGATTTTTCAGTTCTTTTGAAAAGTATTTTTTTAACGCCATAATCATTTACAACGATACCAAAACCTGACTGTCTGCCGGTCTGAAGTCCTGATAACCTTTTCATTTTCCTTTGCCATATGAATTTGTATTTCAGTCGGGAAGGATCGCATTTAGAGCAAAATAAAGAGGAATTAAATTTAATGCGTACATTAACATCAAAACTTATAACATATTTTTTACATTTGTACAAGCAGTTTACTGATTTACAGCAGAGTTTATATCTCTGACCTGACATCTATGAAAAAAGCGATAACCCTGGTATTATTATGTTTCTTCCTCCTGAATGCAGGATTTAGCCAGTTGCCCACCGACTTGAAACAAGTCTTTGCTGCTGCCGAATCTTTTTATCTGTTCGAAGAGTTCGATGAAGCTCTCCCCTTATATTTGCGACTTCACAGAGCCTATCCTGATAACTATAATGTGTATTTTAAAATCGGCGTTTGTTATCTGAATGATCCATACGGAAAAGATAAATCAATTTTTTATCTGGAGAAAGCGGCAGAAAAGATCAACCCAAAATACAAGGTTAACTATTTCAATGAATCAGGAGCACCACTGGAAACCCTATACTACCTGGGAAATGCTTACCGCATAAATAACCAGCTTGAAAAAGCCCGCAATTCTTATAAAAAGTTCCAGTCACAGATGGATACTAAAGTATTCAACGATCAATTGGTATTAGAGCAATTTTCCGCCTGTGATGCTGCTGAGAAACTAATGGCAAAACCTGTGGATATAGATGTTGAGATTCTATCCAATCAGATAAATACCCGCTTTGCTGATAAAAATCCTGTCGTTTCCGGAGATGAAACAAAAATGGTCTATATCTCCAAACTTCAGTTTTATGATGCGGTTTTTTATACTGAGAAAAAAAACGGAGCCTGGACTTCCCCAAGAAATGTAACCCCTGAACTGGGAGTTGACGGAGACGTTTATCCTACATGCCTTTCCTACGATGGCACTTTATTATTCGTATACCGAAATGATGATTTTATTGGTAATCTTTATTCTTCTACTCTTGTTGAAGGCGCCTGGACTCCCCTTATAAAACTAAATGAAAATATCAATACAAAATACTGGGAATCACATACCTCAATTTCCAAAGATGGCAATACCCTCTATTTTACCAGTAACCGTAAAGGTGGATTTGGAGGACTCGATATTTACAAATCCAATAAACTGTCAAATGGTGACTGGGGAGCGCCTGTAAATCTGGGCGCTAAAGTTAATTCTGTTTATAATGAAGAAACTCCTTTCATTACTGAAGATGGCAGCAAGCTCTTCTTCTCGTCATACGGACATAAAAGCATGGGGGGTTATGATATTTTTATGAGCATTCTTCAATCCGATGATTCCTGGGCCAGTCCTGTAAATATAGGCTACCCTGTGAATTCAACTGATGATGATGTTTTCTTTTGCCCCGTCAGGAATGGAGAAATCGCTTATTATTCTTCTTACAGGGAAACAGGGTATGGAAAACATGATATATACCGCTATCGGATATACACTGCCGATAATCCCAGAAAATACAAAATAACCGGAAAGGTAATTTATCCGGGAGAGAATGTTAACGTGTCAGAAGTTGCAATAAGCGTAATCCGAAATAGTACCGGAGATACTCTGATCATAATTAATCCCGATGATATGGGTAAATTTTCTTTCAGCATACCGGCAGGAAAGTATCTCATGGTATTTGACTGTGATAAGTTTGAGAAAGTAACCCACTCCCTCGAAATTAATCAAAATACACCCCACACTGGTATAAGTATTATTGAACCTGTTGAATTTGTCCCTCGCCCGGTTAAACTACCACAAGAAGAGGCCGAATAAGGCGACAGATTCAAAAAAAAAAGTGTTACCAAATAAAAACAAACCTGCTGTTTTTTAATCCATACAATGCTTTGTGAATTAAAACGATAAATTATCATTTGTAATCCGATATTTATTAAATTTGGACATTGACCTAAAGCTTCGTGCTATGAAAAAGTCTATGTTCATTCTGTCTTTCTATTTATTTACAGGTTTCTGTCATATCAATGCTCAGAAAAATCCCATAAAGGAAGATTTTTATGATGCTGAATTCTTTCTTTTAGAAGAAGAGTATAAAGAAGCTTTGCTCTCTTTTCAAAAAGTATACAATGCAGGTTTTCAGGAGAATGCAAATATAAATTACCGGATTGGGATATGCTACCTTAGGATTCCCGGTCAAAAGGAAAAGGCTATACCTTACCTGGAAAAAGCCGTTAAGAATATATCTGAAAAGTATGAAGAAGGAAACTTCAATGAAGTTTTTGCCCCGGCAGATGGTATGCTCTATCTTGGAAATGCATACCGTATCAATTATCAACTCGATAAGGCTGTCGAATCCTATAATGCTTATTTGAAAACGTCTGCATTGCTAAGTGAGGATGATATAGAATATACCAAACAACAGATTGAATCATGTAACCGGGCCAAAGTGGCTATAAAAAGCCCTGCTCCTGTCCTTAAAGAAAACATGGGGAAAAGTTATAATTCCGATTCAAATAACTTTAATCCTGTTTTTTCAGGTGATCAAAATTCAATGGCTTTTATGACTTCGCATAAATTTTATGATGCTGCATATTTCGTAAAAAAAGTAAATGGTGTATGGACTAATCCCATAAATATTACTCCGCAGATTGAGTCGGACGGAAATCAATATGTTTGTTCCATTTCCTTTGAGAGCTCCAGATTATTTTTGGTTCGCATTGAAAATTCTGATGCGGATATAATGGTTAGTGATTATAGCATGGGAAAATGGAATCCATCAAGATCCATAGGAAAAGTTATAAACACAAAATTTTTCGAATCCCATGCTTGTCTCTCACCTGACGGGAAGACTTTATATTTTACCAGTAACCGGACCGGGGGACAAGGAGGTTTGGATATTTATTCATCAACACTTGGCGTATCGGGAGGATGGTCTGTGCCCGTTAACCTGGGAAATGTTATTAATACTCCTTTAAACGAGGATACCCCATTTATCAGCGTAGATGGAAAAACATTGTATTTCTCTTCTCAGGGACATTCTACCATAGGAGGATATGATATTTTTACATCAGAAATTCAGGTTGATAATACCTGGTCAGTACCTAAAGCTCTTCCCTACCCGATAAATACAACTGATGATGATTTGTTTTTCTTCCCCGATGCACAGCAAAAAGGCGGTTATACAACGCTTTATAATGCTGAAGGATTTGGAGATGGAGACCTGTACTATATCAGAGTTATTCCCGATGAAGAAGCCCAGGCAGCTATTCAGGCTATAAGCGAAACTGTAATTGCAAAAAAAACAATCATACAGCTGGCCGATGAAGAGAAGAATACGATTGAACACGAAATTAAATTCAACATTAAGCCGGTTTTCTTCGGTTTCGATAGTTATGCACTAACTGGTGCAACAAAAGGAAAACTGGCCGAACTGACAAAAGCGCTTTTCGAATATCCTCTGTTAAAAATTGAGGTAAGAGGATATACTGATGCTAAGGGTTCATATAAATATAACCAGATCCTTTCAGAGAAAAGGGCGAAAGCTGTTTCTGAATACCTTATTGGCAATGGAATAGATGCCAGTCGTATAAGAATAAAAGGCTTTAGTGAATCCGGAAATGTAGCAATTAATACTTTCCCGGATGGCCGGGATGCGGCAGAAGGAAGAAAGTTTAACAGAAGAGTTGAATTCCGCGCTATTAAGATGGGTGGAGCGCTGCTTATTATTGAAAAAGTTCCGGTTCCTGAACATTTGCGGCTGGAATAATGTAACATATCTGCCAGGCCAAAAATAAAATCCGGAATATATATGCATATCCTTGAGAATACCCGAATTCAGCTTCGTGCGCTCGAACCCGAAGATCTTGATATTTTATATCGTTGGGAAACGACCCTTCAATATGGCATTTGAGTAATACTCTTACTCCCTTTTCAAAGTTTACACTTAAAAAATATCTCGAACAAGCCCATCAGGACATATTTGAGGCAAAACAATTAAGGCTTATCATTCAGAAAAAGTCTGATAAATCGGTGATAGGAGCTACAGACCTTTTTGATTACGATCCTGTTCACCAGCGTGCAGGAGTTGGTATTCTGATTGGTGATCCTGAAGACCGTAATCATGGTTATGCGACCGAAGCGCTTCAATCTATCAGGGAATACGCATTTGGAACCCTTGCCCTGAAACAATTGTATTGTAATATCTGTGAGGATAATAAAGAAAGTTTAAACCTTTTTATAAAACAAGGATATGTGATAACCGGACAAAAAAAAGACTGGATTAAGAAAGGTGATCAATGGCTTTCGGAATATCTACTCCAATTAGTGCGTATCTGAATGCCTGATTGCCTCATAATCAGGAATTTCCTTTAAAAAATTAACACTCCGGTCTTTAAAATCAACAAAACAACAATAATGCTGCAGCCCATTAGTTATAATAAGATACTTAACATGAAAGTTAATAT
>CAYGFI010000038.1:0-21785 GCA_964349045.1 uncultured Chitinophaga sp. | reverse complement strand
ATATTGTAAACCGATACCTGTTCAAATGTACTTTGTCCAATTTTTATTTCGGGGGATTTACATTCAATCATCAGAACAGGATCACCGGCATCATTACAAATAAGTATATCACAACGTTTTGACAACTTATTGATCCGAAGAGACTTTTCGATCATCATTCTGGACCCCGGGTATGACTTTTCATGTACAAGGTAAAGAGCAAAATTTTGCCGTACCCATTCTTCAGGAGTAAGTCGGACATATTTTTTCCGGAACTGATCATAAACATACTCCAGATCGTTTTCTGATTTTATTTTAAGGGAATAAGTTGGTAAATTTAAAGCTTTCATATTTCCGGAATCAAAACAGATGCTAAAGTATTAAATACTGCAAATAACATGAAGACAAAACAGGAAATTGTTGAGAACTGGCTTCCCAGATATACCGGATGCAGTCTTGATGCTTTTGGAAAGTATATATTGCTTACGAATTTCAGCCAATACCTGGATATATTCTGCACAACGTATAAAACAAAGATAATTAATAAAAGTGTCCCTATGCAATGCGCCGTGGCAGACGGTATAACAATCATTAATTTCGGTATTGGCAGCGCTAATGCGGCCACAATAATGGATCTTTTGAGCGCAATCCTTCCCAAAGCAGTTCTTTTTCTTGGAAAATGCGGGGGATTAAAACGAAAAAATGAATTGGGAGATCTGATACTTCCCATAGCAGCCATAAAGGGAGAAGGCACATCAAATGAGTATCTACCGCCCGAGATACCAAGCCTCCCGGCATTCAAGCTTCAAAGGGCCGTTTCATCCACCATAAGGGCTAAAGGAAGAGATTACTGGACCGGTACAGTTTACACGACCAACCGGAGAGTCTGGGAATATGATGAAGATTTTAAGGAATACCTGAGAGGAACCCGTTCCATGGCAATAGATATGGAAACAGCAACCATTTTTACAGTTGGTTTCGCAAATGAAATTCCAACAGGCGCCCTGTTACTTGTTTCCGACCAGCCGATGATTTCATCCGGTATCAAGACTGCTGAGAGCGATAAAGCTGTGAGTAAGAATTACGTGAAAGAACATCTGATGATTGGGGTTGATTCCCTTAAAGAACTAAAAAACAACGGTATTTCGGTTAAACACCTGAGATTCGATTGACCCATGGCTGCCACACAAAATAGTATTAGTATTGAGCAATTATATAAAGATCTGAAAAACAAGATCTTTCATCCCATATATTTTTTAAGTGGAGAAGAGCCTTATTATATTGATAAGATCACAGAATACATTATGCAAAATGTATTAACCGAAGCTGAGAAAGCTTTTAATCAGACGGTTATTTATGGTAAGGATACGGATGCCATTGCAGTTACCAATATAGCCCGTCGTTTTCCAATGATGGCCAATTATCAGTTGGTAATTGTGAAAGAAGCACAGGAGATTAAAAACTTCGAAGATCTGATTCATTACATCAAAAATCCCCTGAAATCAACCCTTCTGGTTATTAATTATAAGTATAAAAGTCTCGATAAAAGAAAAACCCTTTATAAATCCCTTCAGGAAAATGCGGTTTTTTACGAGTCAAATAAACTATATGAAAACAAAATACCGGAATGGATTACCAGTAACCTCGCGAAACGAAATTACAGGATAGAACCAAAAGCTGCAATTCTTTTAACCGAGTTTTTGGGTAATGATCTATCAAGGATTTCCAACGAACTCGACAAGTTAGTGATTGTTTTAGCTGATAATACTAAAATGATTACATCACACGACATTGAAAGAAATATTGGTATCAGCAAGGAGTTTAACAATTTTGAACTGCAGAATGCCCTGGGGGCAAGAAATATTCTGAAAGCCAATCAGATCATCAATTATTTTGCTGATAACCAAAAGAATAATCACATTACTGTTACCCTTTCGATACTTTACCTTTATTTTAGTAAAATTCTGATTTACCATAGTCTGGATGATAAATCCAGGAACAATGTTGCATCCAGATTGAAGATAAATCCTTACTTTACTGGTGAATACGAGCAAGCTGCCAGAAATTATAATGCATCAAAAGTAATACAGATCATTTCCCTGTTACGGCAATATGATATAAAATCAAAAGGCTTCGGAAATGTTTCCACCGGTGCCGGAGAATTGCTGAAAGAACTAATCTTTAAAATCCTTCACTGAAAATGATTACTATCATAATCGTCATAATTACCGCAATAATTTCAATTATATCTTTTCAGAATCCTGTTTTTATGAGCAGGTACGATTTTTCGCCTTACCGTATTTCTCAACGAAAAGAATATTACCGGTTTATTTCTCATGCATTTCTTCATGCTGACTGGATTCATTTGCTAATCAACATGATTGTTCTATTTTCTTTTGGAGTCTATGTTGAGAGGGAGTTCAGCTTTCTTGAAAACGCGGGACATATCCGTTCAGGTTTATTAAGCTTTGTACTTTTATATTTTTCGGCGATCCTGATTTCGAGTCTTACAACTTTTCTGAAGAAAAG
Organism: uncultured Chitinophaga sp.; assembly: GCA_964349045.1. Taxonomy (GTDB): domain Bacteria; phylum Bacteroidota; class Bacteroidia; order Bacteroidales; genus JACJXF01. Next base: position 19,277 of record CAYGFI010000038.1, on the reverse strand, counting down.
AAAAGATCCGTATTATATTGCAGTTGGTGCATCAGGAGCTGTATCTGCAGTGCTATTTACAAGTATTTTCTTTTCCCCTCTGGAAAAAATACTCCTGTATGGTATTTTACCTATGCCTGGTATAGTTTTCGGCATTCTGTATCTGGCCTATTCGAGTTACATGGGTAAAAAAGACAAAGATCATATTAACCACGATGCCCATCTTTGGGGCGCCATTTATGGAATTATTTTCCCTGTTTTACTGGAACCATCCCAGATTAATCTGTTTTTTCATCAACTTGGATTCTAAAGCATGTCTAAAGCAATATTTTTCGATCGCGATGGCGTAATCAACAGTGATTCGGGACATTACTATATCTCTGATCCTTTAGATTTTAAATTAAATCCGGGTGTACCGGAATTATTAGCCTGGTTACAATCACAAGGTTTTCTTTTAATTATAATTTCAAATCAGGGTGGAGTATCCAGGGGAATTTATTCAAAAGATGATGTAGATAAGGTACATATAAGGATGGCCCGTTTATTAAATAAGAGAGGCATTTCCTTTGATGAAATTTATTACTGCCCGCATCACCCTGAGAATGAAAAATGTATTTGCCGGAAGCCCGATACTGTTTTGATTGAAAAAGCTATTTCACGCTTTTCAATTAATGTAAAGGATTCCTATTTTATTGGTGATAGTGAAACAGATATTGAAGCCGGTCATAAAGCGGGACTGAAAACAATCAGGGTAAATAACAATCAGGATATGAGTCTGATAATTGAGTTGATTAAAAATGATTTGGGTATCAGTTAAGTCCGGGATTCTCAGGAAAGTTAGCCCATACCTGATATTTACTATCCATTTTTTCATGTATTTTGTTCCAAAAGCCTACTTCTTCCCCTTTCATAATCATTTCAGAATTTATCTCGGCCACCAGCCACGCGTTTTCCTGAAGCTCATTCTCCAGTTGTTGAGCGCCCCATCCCGAATATCCAAGAAAAAAACGTATCTGTTCCTTTCCAATTACACCTTCAGATATATAATCCTTAACAGTTTCAAAATCACCTCCCCAGTAAATATTATCTAAAACTTTAATACTCTCCGGGATAAGATTACCCAGGGTATGGATATAATGCAAAGTATTTGTGTTTACAGGACCTCCAATACTAATACCGGCATCGATAAACGGAAAATTCTGAATTACGTCCTGCACTTTGAGTTCAATCGGTTTATTCAACACAAAACCTACTGAGCCCTCATCATTATGCTCTGTGATAAAAACCACCGAGCGCTTGAAATAAGTATCATTTAGAAAAGGCTCCGCTATGAGGACTCTTCCCTGTGAAGCAACCTGGTTATTTGTTATTTTGAAGAAATCTATATTCAGGTTCATAGCATGTGGATTCTGGTATAAAAACTGCTGTGAATTTAATAAGGCTTTATTTATTAATTCAATAAAAAACTTTTTTATTTGATAAAGTACGAAAATAGATTGTCAGGTATCTGTTTTTATATGATATACAATAAAGACTTGTTTAGACAGGAATAAGTTGCCTTAGGTTCTTAAATATTCATTATCTTCCCTACCTCAATAAGGTACCTATGAACGAAACAGGAAAAACCCCCTCATTATTACAGGCTTTGATTCCAATTGTTCTTCTCATCTTCCTGCTATTTTTCAATGTTATTTATTTCGGAGATCATACTCTAAACGGCGCCAATCAGATTGCATTGATCCTGGCAGCTGCTTTTGCCGGTATTATATCAGTCCGCCTGGGATACTCATGGGTGCACGTGCGAAAAAGGATTGTTTATTCAATCGGATCTGCCATGTCTTCAATTTTAATCCTGTTACTTATCGGTTCTCTGGCAGGTACCTGGATGATAAGCGGTGTCGTTCCTGCAATGATTTGTTACGGATTGAAAATTTTTAATCCCACAATTTTTTTATTTGCAACCGTTATAATCACAGGTATTGTCTCTCTTGCAACCGGCAGCTCCTGGTCCACTATCGCGACCATTGGAATTGCGCTCATTGGAATTGGTAAAACATTGGGCCTGCATGAAGGAATTATTGCCGGCGCTGTAATTTCCGGTTCGTATTTCGGAGATAAAATGTCACCCTTATCCGACACCACAAATCTGGCGCCGGCCATGGCAGGTACAGACCTGTTCACGCATATCCGGTATATGGCTATTACCACAACCCCAAGCATGATAATCTGTCTTGTGATTTTTTTAATTATTGGATTTAACTATAATTTTCAGGAAACAACGACTGATATTCCTGCTGTAATTAATGCAATCGAAAGCTGGTTTACAATCACACCCTGGCTTTTCCTTGTGCCACTTGGTCTAATTATCATCATAGTAAAAAAAGTTCCCCCTCTGCCCGCTCTTCTTGCAGGCACCTTGCTGGGAGGTTTGTTTGCCATCATTTTTCAGCCTCATCTTATCATAGAAATATCCGGTGTAAACGGGAATTTCTTTAAAGCCTCATATATAACGGTAATGCAATCTATGTTTGGACATGTAAATGTTGTTACAAAGAATGGAATGGTGGATGAACTCCTTACAACAGAAGGGATGGCCGGGATGTTAAACACTATATGGCTGATCATGGCTGCAATGATTTTCGGTGGAGCCATGGAATCGGCCGGTATGCTCGTCAGAATTACGCATTCGGTAATAAAATATGCAAAAAACACAGGCAGCCTGGTTGCTACCACCATAGCCACAAGTATCTTTTTTAATATAACTGCCTCTGATCAGTACATTTCTATTGTGGTTCCGGGGAGGATGTTTGCAGACACCTACCGCAAGCGAGGGTATAAACCTGAGCTGCTCAGCCGGACTCTGGAAGACGGAGGCACTCTCACAAGCGTGCTGGTTCCATGGAATACATGTGGCGCCACACAATCAAGAGTGCTTGGAGTCAGCACCTGGACCTATCTTCCGTATTGTTTTTTTAATATAGTCAATCCTTTTGTTGCTATCATTATTGCAAGTCTGAATTACAAAATCAGAAGGTACAAAGATGGTGAAATCCCTGAAAAAGCAAACTCCGATGAAACCCGACTGGATGTATAATCAATAAAGTAACGGGTATTTCGAGGGATTTGTCTCGTTCATAATTCCATAGAGAGTTTCAAAAACATCTTCAGCGTTTGGATTTGAGAAGTAGTCGCCATCAGTACCGTAAGCAGGTCTGTGATCTTTGGCACAAATGGTCCGCGGTTCAGTTTCAATATTAAAAAACGCTTTCTGTTCTTCAAGAACTTTTTGCATCATGTAAGCAGTGGCACCTCCGGGTACATCCTCGTCGAAGAAAACAACCTTACTGGTCTTCTTAACGGATCCCGCGATAATATGATTGATATCAAAGGGAAGTAAAGTCTGCACATCAATCAGTTCCACGCTTATTCCAAACTCTTCAAGTTGTTCAATGGCATTAACGGCGATACGTACACAGGAACCGTAGGTGACAAGGGTGATATCGCTTCCCTCAATAAGGACCTCAGGAACGCCAAGAGGAATTCTAAATTCTCCCATATTATCAGGCAGGGCTTCTTTTAAACGGTACCCGTTTAATGGTTCAATAACTATCCCCGGATCATCGGCAGCCAGAAGAGTATTATAAAATCCGGCTGCCCGGGTCATATCGCGGGGTACACAAACATACATCCCACGTATCGCGTTAATTACCATTCCCATGGGTGATCCTGAATGCCAGATACCCTCCAGTCTGTGTCCCCGTGTTCTTACAATTAGAGGAGCTGCCTGTCCTGCCTTTGTCCGCCAGTGAAGGGTAGCAAGATCATCACTAAGAGTTTGCAAGCCATACAGGAGATAATCGAAATACTGAATTTCAGCAACCGGTCGCAAACCGCGTAACGCCATTCCAATTCCCTGGCCCAATATAGTTGTTTCGCGTATACCGGTATCAGTTACTCTCAGGTCCCCGTATTTTTCCTGAAGGCCTTCTAATGCTTTATTTACATCGCCAATTTTTCCGGTATCCTCTCCAAAAGTCACCAGCAAGGGAAGTTTATGAAAGAGCTTATCAAAATTATTTTGAATGATCTCCCTGCCATTCACCATTTCAGGATCGTCGCTATACATGGCCGGAATAGCTTTGACTTTTAATGCAGAGCGCTCGGTTTCATTATAAAGAGTGGTATTATAACGATCAATATTTTTACGTTTCTCCGTTTCAAGCCATGCAGAAAGCCTGGTTTGTAGCTCCTTCCTGCCGGGGCAATCGAGACACACATGACGAAGAATTCTTTTGGCAGTGCTTAGATTATCCTTACGAATAGGATTAATTATTTTCTTAAGGTTGCTGGCATATGCTCCTACTTTATCGAATTTATCAGCTTTGCATTGGCAACTTCGACCTTCAATGATTTCCAGGATCTCCCGTCTCTCCTTTTCAATTGGCCCGATGTAATGTTTCCACGCTCTGTTGCGGGCTTCGCGCACTTCATTTTCAGCTTCAAGGTCTATTCTTTCCAACTCGGGTTCTGTTGCAATATTTTTTCCAAGTATCCATTCTTTCATTTTTCTGATGGGATCAAATTCCAGTTCCCACTGAAGCCTTTCAGCATTTTTATAACGTTCGTGCGAACCTGAAGTGGAATGACCGGTAGGCTGCACCATTTCATCAATATGAAACAAAACCGGAATATGTTCAGTCCTGCATATGGCAATTCCCTCCTTAAAAACTTTACACAAACCGGGATAATCCCATCCAAAGGCTTTGTAAATCAGAATGCCATTCGTATCTTCATGTTTCTCAAATCCCTTAAGCGCTTCTGAAATACTTGCTTTTACGATCTGCAGGTCTTTTGTAACAGAAATCCCATAACCATCATCCCAAACTGCAATAGCCACAGGGATCTGAAGCACCGCGGCAGCATTAACTGTTTCGAAGAACGGACCCTCGGCTGTGCTACCATCACCAATCATTCCAAAGGCAACTTCGTTACCATTCTTTGAAAACTCTTTAAATTTATGCAAATCCGGGTTTTGCCTGAATAATTTTGATGCGTATCCAAGTCCAACCAGACGTGGCATTTGTCCTGCTGTTGGTGAAAGATCTGCCGCGGAATTTTTCAATTCAGAAAGATTTTGCCAGGAACCATCAGGACGAAGAGTGCGGGTACAAAAATGATTATTAAAGGAACGCCCTCCATTTCCCGGGTTATGATCGAGACCCGTATCTCCATAAATCTGAGCAAAGAACTCTTCCACATTGCTGATGCCTGTTGCAAACATGAAAGTCTGATCGCGGTAATATCCGGATCGCCAGTCACCAGGCATGAAATTTTTCGCCATGGCAATTTGGGCAATCTCTTTGCCATCGCCAAATATTCCGAATTTGGCTTTGCCTGTCAACACTTCTTTTCGGGCAAGTAAACTACAATGCCGGCTTACCATTGCCGTTTTGTAATCTGATAAGACTTCACGAACAAATTCTTCAAAGCCTGGGTCCTTGGGTTTTGTTGTCATAGTCTGAAATTCTTAAATGTAAAGTTACTACGGAATTGTTTAATGTGACAAATCCATTAAAACTTTATATACTTTATGAACTTAATGAACTTTATGAACTAATTTCTTACTTTTGCATCCTATAAAGACATTTCAAAACCTTAATTGTTCAGCAATTGATTAAAATATTAATCCTTTCATCAATACTTCTTTCTCTTGCACTTTTGGGAATGGCATTTAACATGCTGTTTCGTAAAAACGGGAAATTTCCGAAATACCAGGTCGGACATAATAAAGAAATGCATAAACTTGGAATCACCTGTGTGAAACATGATGAAACCCGCATGTTTCGAGAAACACATACTCAAATGTATAAAAGCTCTTCATGTGGGTTCCATCCGACCATTGAAAATAAATTATATACGGATGAAATGAAGTGTTTTAAAAAACTTAAAGGAGAACCTATTGACGACTGTGGCTCATGTGGCGGATAATACCTGCTTTCTAAACATTTACCGATATTTTTTGTTTGAATGTTTAGCCAACAAGATAATTTTAATCTGATTTTAGAACATGGATTAACGGTTTGTATTGATGATTTTTTAATTCATTTTAAAATTTTAAATCCTTAATCCTTATTCGTAATTACTTTATTAAAATTTTAATACTGTTAAATTCTCACTCATGATAAAAGTTTTAATACTTTCCATAATCATACTGGGATTAGGTCTTGTGGGACTTTCCATTAAACTCCTTATTGATAAAAAAGCGGTTTTTAAGGGCGGAAGCTGCAATGCTTCTTCTCCGGAGTTAAGGGAGAAAGGTTTTGGAGATTGTTGTGGTGGTGTGTGCCATTCGGAGAAGTAAAAAATAACTTCAATGTCCATCTTCGAAATTTAATCCCTTATTGGAAGGATTATCGGGGAAGCTATCTCATTCTTACTATTGACTATTTCCCATTAACTAGGGTTCCGCCACCATTTTTTTCATTCCCCTGGTGACATAAAGCTGGTACACACCTGTATCATCACCATAAATCAAATAAGCGTCGAGTTCAGGATGATGTTTAAGAAGTTCTATGCTTTTTTCCAGTCCACCTACCATAAACACTGTGGCATAGGCATCAGCAGTAATGCAATCGTCAGCAATAACAGTGGCGCTTAAAAGGGATTGTTTCGCTGGATATCCGGTATGGGGATCAAGGGAATGGGTGTATTTTATTCCATTTTCCTCGTAATATTTTCTGTAATTTCCAGAAGTGGCGAGGGATTTATTTCTCAATTCAACAATTGCCTCAAGTTCGGCTCCCGGAATCATATTGCCAAATTCGGGTTTATCGATACCGATCCTCCATAGTTTTCCGGAAGGATTAAATCCTATTGCCCGGATCTCACCACCGATTTCCACCATGTAGTTTACTGCTCCAAGGTTTTCTAAAAATCCGGCAACAATATCTACTGAATATCCCTGGGCAATAGCATTTACGTCAAGCTGCACACGAGGATCGGATTTTATTATTCTTCCGTTTTCCAACTTCACCTTTTCCATACCCACAAACTCAAGCAGGCTGTCGATTCGCATTGAATCAACATCTTCACGGGTTCCGGGACCAAAGCCCCATGCATTGACCAATGGCATTACCGTGATATCAAATATTCCACCGGAGGCTTCATAAACTTCATCCGACTTTAAAAAAACCCGGGTAAACAAATCGTCAATAATTACATCTTCGTTTCGGTTGATTTTTGAAATAACAGAATTAGAATCGTATGAAGAAAGGGAACGATCGAAAGCATGTAAAATAGAATCAATTTTTGGTTGCAGATTAATTGTGTCGACTAACTGGTATGTGATGTGGTAGGTTGTTCCCTGCGCGAAACCGGCAATTTTAAGGTACATGCCATTTTTACCGGGAGTATGACAGGCGTCCGTTAAGATTAAAAGGGCCAGCCATGTAATAATTGTGATTTTCCTCATAAAAGAAAGATTGAGAAAGTGAGTATTAGTGAGTATTAGTGAGAAATAGAATATATGCCACAGATTGATCACATAGCGTTATGCACTCAATAAGTGAAGCGTACTCAACTCAGACTATCCCCCGAAATCGTCAAAATCCACCATCTCTTCAGGTACTCCAAGGTCAGAGAGCATAACCTGAACCGCGTCGTTCATCATAGGAGGTCCGCAAAGGTAGTATTCTATATCTTCGGGTTCTTCCTGCTTGCTGAGGTACTCATTGTAAACAACCTGGTGTATAAATCCGGTATAGCCTTTCCAGTTATCATCGGGATGAGGTTCGGATAAAGCAATGTTGAATTTGAAGTTCGGAAATTCTTTTTCAATTTTCCTGAATTCCTCTTCATAGAATATCTCACGTTTTGAGCGGGCTCCGTACCAGTAGGAAACTTTACGATTTGTTTTAAGGGTATGAAACAAATGGAAAATATGCGAACGCAGGGGCGCCATTCCGGCGCCTCCCCCGATATAAATCATTTCTCTTTGTGTGTCCTTAATAAAGAACTCGCCGTATGGTCCTGAGAGTGTTACTTTATCGCCCGGTTTACGCGAGAAAATAAAGGAAGAACAAACACCCGGATTAACCTTCATGAATCCACCTTTTGCCCTGTCCCACGGAGGAGTGGCAATTCTAATATTCAACATAACGATATTACCTTCGGCCGGATGATTAGCCATGGAATAAGCCCTGAAGGTTTCTTCGGTATTTTTCATTTTCAGATCCCAGAGCTTAAATTTATTCCATTCGTCGTGGAACTGAGGCTCGACGATCATTTCTTTAAAATTTACTTCAATCCTTGGTACATCAATCTGAATATATCCTCCCGAATTAAAGTGCAATTCCTCACCTTCCGGGAGCTGAACAACAAATTCCTTAATGAAAGTAGCAACATTGCGATTTGAAATAACGGTACATTCCCACTTCTTAATACCGAGTATTTCTTCAGGTATCCTGATTTTCATCTCCTCCCTTATCTTGACCTGGCAACCCAGTCTCCACTGGTTTTGTTGTTCTTTCCGGGTAAAGAAGCTTGTTTCGGTGGGAAGAATACTTCCCCCCCCCTCCAAAACCTGGCATCTGCACATACCACAGGTACCTCCACCACCGCAGGCCGATGGGAGAAAAATTTTCTCATTGGATAATGTGGCCAGAATGGTTCCACCGGGTGAAACAGTATAGGTTTTCTCATCATTAATGGTAAGCTGAACTTCGCCCTGGGGGCTGAGTTTTGCCTTTGCATATAAAAGTATGCTCACCAGAGCCATGATAACCAGCAGAAATACTACAATGCTGATCAGAATGATTGTTAATTGAGTTGCAAGAATTGTCATTATATCTGAATTATTCTTCTGTAAAACTTATAATTTAATACCCATGAACGACATAAAAGAGATAGCCATCAATCCTGTTGTAATAAAAGTAATCCCAAGTCCTCTAAGGGGAGCGGGTACATTTGAATAGGTAATTTTTTCGCGGATTGCGGCTATTCCCACAATAGCGAGAAACCAACCAACACCCGAGCCCAGCCCGAAAGATGTAGCTTCGGCAATACCCGAATATTCTCTTTCCTGCATAAACAGTGATCCTCCAAGAATCGCACAGTTAACAGCAATAAGTGGTAAAAAGATTCCGAGGGAGGAATACAATGCAGGACTGAATTTTTCAATGACCATTTCTACAAGTTGTACCATGGAGGCGATAACTGCAATAAACATAATAAAACTCAGGAAGCTCAGGTTAACGTCAGCAAATTGTGGGCTGAGCCATGCAAGAGCGCCATCTTTCAGAACATAAGTCTCGAGAAGATAGTTTATCGGGACAGTAATCCCCAGTACGAAGATCACGGCAATTCCCAGTCCTGTTGAAGTTTTCACAGTTTTGGAGACAGCAAGATAGGAACACATCCCCAGGAAATACGCGAAGATCATATTTTCGATAAAGATCCCCTTAACAAATATATTTACAAGATTTTCCATTTCAATATCTATGTTTTAGCTTTTATCAATGAGGTTCCTGTTTTTACTCCTCTGCACCCATATTATAATTCCTACAACAATAAGCGCCATGGGAGGCAGTATTACAAGTCCGTTATCCATATATCCGGCATTGTAAACAGCCTGTGGTATCACTTTGTAACCCCATATAGTTCCTGAGCCCAGTACTTCCCTGAAAAATGAAACAATAACCAGTATTGCACCATAACCTGCACCGTTGCCAATCCCATCGAGGAAAGCAGGCCAGGGTCTGTTTGCCATAGCAAATGCCTCCAGACGACCCATAACAATGCAGTTTGTTATTATAAGTCCGACAAAAACTGATAGTTGCTTGCTTACATCGTATGCATATGCCTGAAGAATCTGATCCACCAGAATTACCAGCATAGCTATTACTACTAATTGTACAATGATCCTGATCCGGGGCGGAATGGTATTTCGAAGTAATGAAATCGCCAGGTTGGAGAAGCCGGTGACAACCACAACTGAAATTGCCATAACCACCGATGGTTCCATCTTAACCGTTACAGCGAGCGCCGAACATATTCCTAAAACCTGGACGGTAATCGGGTTATCCGCATTCAACGGATCTCTCAGAAGCTTTAAATTCTTTGCGGAGAAAAGGGATTCTTTTTCAGTCATATCAATCTTTTTTCATGTTTGACCTGAAATAATTTTCATAGGGAGTGAGGCAATCGAGAAGCATTGCCTCAAGACCTTTACTGGTAATCGTACCTCCGGATATAGCGTCAACGCCATAGGTATTGTCATCACTGGTGCCACCTTTAACGACTTCAATGGAAATGAGTTTTCCGGATTCATCGAAAATTCTTTTGTTATGAAATCTATTCTGAAACCAGTCCTCTCTTATTTCGGCGCCCAAACCGGGCGTCTCAGATTTATGATCAAAGACGGCTCCATAAATGGTATTAAAATCATCATTAAACGAAATATATCCCCAGATGGGACCCCAGAGACCTTTACCTCTGACGGGAATAACAAATCGCTTCACCTGACTCTCGTCCTCATAGATAAAAACAGGAAGATCACGCTGATCGACGGGTTTGGCAATTTCGTCTTTAAGCTTCTTAACGATTTCAAAAGCATCCCTGCTTTCCAAAATCTCACCCTTAGAATTAACAACAATTGAAGATTTGATGTATTTGCTGTATTCATCAAGAATATATGAATTCTTGTTGTCCACGGTAGCAAAATCCTGCGCTTTTCCTAAGGAGCGAAGAATATCCTGTTTCTTTTCAATTTCAACATTCAATTCCTGAATGGGTCGCAGCGCTTCTGACACAAAAGACAGTATGGCGGCTACAAGAATAACCATTATGGATGAGAAAAGAAAAATGTATGTATTACTAAAATTTTTCATGGTTCTTCAATTCTATTGTGCTTGAACTTTAACTCGTTTCATCCTGCGTTTAATGTTTGATTCGATCACATAATAATCGATAAGCGGGGCAAAAACGTTCATCAGTAAAATAGCCAGCATCATTCCTTCCGGATAGGCAGGGTTTAAGACGCGGATTAAAATGGCCAGGAACCCGATAAGGAAACCATAGATCCATTTTCCTCTTGCTGTTTGTGATGCGGTAACCGGGTCGGTAGCCATGTAAACAGCGCCAAATGCAAATCCCCCGAGAATAAGATGTTCCCAGAAAGGAAGCGCCATAAAATTGTTTACGGCAAAAATATTAAACAGAAGCCCCATTACAGCTCCACCGGCAAACACCGATGCAATGATTTTCCAGCTTCCCACCCCGGTATAAATCAGAATAATTGCTCCAATCAGAATCGCAATTGCAGAAGTTTCGCCAATTGATCCCGGGATCAAACCAATAAACATATCCCAGGTTGAGTATGAGTGCCCCGCTAATCCGTTAGTAAATTCTGTGTTTTGGGCGGCAGCCTGACCGAGGATTGTAGCTCCTGAATAGCCATCGATAACTCCTTCTCCACTCTGCAATCCGGCAGTCCAAACAAGATCGCCCGACATTTTCGACGGATAGGCAAAAAACAAAAATGCCCTTGCAGTCAGAGCAGGATTCATGATATTCATCCCGGTCCCACCGAAAACTTCTTTACCGATAATTACCGCAAAGGCTGTAGCAATAGCAACAGTCCAGAGTGGAACATCTGCCGGCATTACCAGAGGTATAAGCATCCCGGAAACCAGGAATCCCTCGTTAACTTCATGTCCGCGAATCTGCGCAACAATAAACTCAATTCCAAGGCCGGTGACGTAGGAAACCACGATGATCGGGAAGACTTTAAGAAATCCAAACCAAACTATACCCCAGAATCCGGGATCTGCACCGATAGAAAGAAAATGTTGGTAACCGGTATTCCATATTCCGAAAAGCAATGCAGGAATCATGGCAAGAACCACCACGGTCATTGTTCTTTTCATATCCATGGCATCGCGGATATGAGCGCCCGAACGGGTCACCTTATCAGGAACAAAAAGAAAGGATTCAAACGCATCAAAAGTCGATTGCAGTTTTTGGTACTTCCCTCCCTTCTCAAAATTTGGCTTAATCTTATTTAAATAATTGCGTAAAGCTTTCATAGTATTTATTAAGGTCTTTGATTTCTTTATTCCATTTCTTTTTTCATCAGATCAAGTCCTTTACGGAGAATGCCCTGCACCTCCGTTTTGGATGTGCATACAAATTCGCAAAGTGCAAGGTCTTCCTCAACGACCTCATAAATGCCAAGCTGTTCCATTTTATCAATGTTTTCTGCGAGGATGGCTTTTATCAGATGTACCGGATATATATCCATTGGTAATACTTTTTCGTATTCTCCGGTCATTACAAAAGCCCTTTCACCTCCTTTAAGGTTCGTATCGAGAGCGTATTGCTTTGAGGGAGTAAGCCATGAAAAGAATGATCGCGAGATACTGAACTTACCAAACCCGGGAAGAGCCCATCCCAGGAAATCATAATAATTGCCTTCCGGAATGACGCTAATCTGATTATCATAAAAGCCTAAAAATCCATCTTTCAGTACCTGAGTTCCTGAGAGAACGTTTCCGCTGATTAAACGAAGCTCATTCCCGCTTACATTATCCTTAAGCAGGCTCATTACTGAGGCGCCCCGAACCACTTTATAATATGCAGGTTTAACAACCTCGGATCCTGTAATTGCAATAGTAATGGAATTGTCAAATTTTCCTTCAAGAAATAATTTACCGATTGCGGCTACATTTTGCGGACTCACTACCCAAACAAGATCCCCTTTGTTAATCGGATCGATATGGTGTATTTGTATCCCCACATTTCCGGCGGGATGCGGGCCATTGAAATAATGAAATTCAACATTTGATGCTTTTGTAAAAGTGGATCCGGAAGTAGAGGCAGACGAAAGACTTAAGTGGATCTTTCCATCTGTAAGTTTTTTAAGTGCATTAATCCCGGTCTGAAACTCCTTTTCCGAATCTTTCATAATAAAATCCAGATCGGGCGCCAGCGGAGCGCTATCGAAGCCTGAAATAAATATTGACTTTGGCGTTTGCTTTGGATCTGCAATTATTGAATATGGACGTTGCCTTATAAACGGCCAGACACCACTTTCGAGAAGTGTTTCAATTATTTTTTCCCGGGATAAAGATGAAGGATCTGCGGATGTAAAAGCTACATAATCATCTTTTCCATCGGATTCAACAATTACAGCTAAAATTTTCCTTTTTTCTCCCCTGTTTACCTCAGCTACCATTCCTGAAACCGGAGAAACAAATCTCACTTCAGGACGGTTTTTATCGAAGAACAAGGGAGTTCCAACTTTAACAGGATCGCCCTGTTTAACACAGAGTTTGGGAGTCAGACCGATAAAGTCTGTAGGCTTAATGCCATAAAGACCCGATGGATTGATCCTTACAACATTCTTTTCAGCTTTTCCCTGAAGTTTAATATCCAGACCTCGTTTGATCCTGATAATTTCAGACATTTGAGAATAGATTTTGTTAAAAATTATGCACAAAAATAGCTAAATTTGAGAATTCGCCATGCTTTAATTAATATATGTATAAAAATATATAAATTAATATATTTGGCATTTTCTTTGGTAGAAGAATTAATAAAATATGAATTATGAGTTACGTGATACGTGCATAACATAACTTTTCAATTCCATAACAGGGAAATAAATAATTTAATCATTCAGCGCTCCTTCATAAACTTTTTTTAGCAATTCAAATAATATTTAATGTTTGTTAGGTAAATAACAATCCCTCATGAAAACAGTTCGCAAGATAATTGTACTTTTTGTTATTATTATACATTTATTTCCATTTTCAGTTGTTTTTGGAATTAATCCAAATAGCAACCTGATCCTTAATGAAGCTGTTTACAAGGAAAGCATACACTCACTTCAGATTTATCGTGAAGGCTGGAAACTTAGTTACCCGGTCATTGATCTTAATAGTGAACTACCGCTTGAATTGTGCTTTGATGACATTGCCGGTGAAATTGCTAATTATTATTACAAAATAATTCATTGTAATTTCGACTGGACCCCTTCAAATATTAATGAGGGAGATTATACCGACGGATTTCTTCCCGGGCAGATTACGAATTACGCGATGTCGTTTAATACCTATTTCAGCTATATTCATTATACTCTTAAACTCCCCAATGACGATTTCAGGTTCCTGATTTCAGGTAACTATGCATTGAAGGTGTTTGAGGATATGGATGAGGATAAAGTAGTTTTCATTAAACGGTTTTTTGTGTCGGATGCACTGGTAAATGTGAATGCCAGCATTAACCGGCCTGTTCTTTCGATGTATCGTAATAATAGTCATGAAGTAAACTTCAACATTGAAACAGGTTCATTCAGGATCGAAAATCCATACAACGATATCAAGGTTTCCATCCTTCAGAACGGGCGCTGGGATCAGTCAATCAACAATTTAAAGCCCCTCTATGATAAAAACGGAATTCTGGAATATAACTACCAGATGGAAAACATTTTTCCGGCAGGGAATGAGTACCGATGGTTCGACATTAAAAGCATGAGGTACCAGAGTCCTTATATAAAAAGTATCCTCTACAGCGATGGACATTTTAACGTTTTGCTTTTCCCTGATCCGATAAAAGCTTCATCGCGTTATTTTTATGAAGAAGATCTGAACGGTAAATATTTTATTGAGATCCAGGAAGAGCAGAAAGACGATACTGAGGCAGATTATGTATATGTGAAATTTACACTGCCATTTGACTCCCCGATGACAGGCGGTGAATTTTATGTAATGGGAGCTTTAAGTGACCAGGTTTACTCGGAGGAAAACAGGATGAAATATAATAATGAGAATAAATCATATGAATTAAATTTGTTGCTGAAACAAGGGTACTATAACTATCGGTACGAGTTTCTGAGACAGGGTAAACCGGCAGGTGACGCGTCTGTTACCGAGGGAAATTATTACGAAACCGAGAATGATTATTTTATTCTTGTATATTACCGGGGGAGCAGTTCGCGGTACGACAGGCTTATCGGTTATCAGATAGCTAATTCTTTGAAGAAGAGTAATTAAAGTCAGGGTCGGAATAAATTAAAATGAAATTTGAAAATCCCGATAAATCAGGACAAGTTTTGAAAATTTGAAATTTCTATGAAAAATAAGTTTATGGGACGGTAACTTTTACCTTCCCGCAGTCCGCGTGCGCTGAAGCTTTCCTCGAGCGCTGAAGCTACTCAGCGGAGGCGTTAGCGGAGGCGCAGCTGGATCTTCGTTTCACCGCGATTTACCTTTTGACTTATTCAAGTATATTATACTTTGCTTTTCTTTCGTTCCACCGGTCGCGGGCAAATTGCTGCATATCCCGCACATAGTCTTTTTCATCAACAATTTCCAGACCGAGCAGGGATTCAATGATATCTTCCATAGTAACAATACCGTCCATTCCCCCATATTCATCAACAATGAGTGCAATGTGCTCTTTACGGTCGAGCAGCATTTCCCATACGCTTAATACCGGCTGATGGGAATGAACTACCACAATATTTCTCCGGATATCCTTCAATTGAATGTTAGTCTCATCTGCCGCCAGTTTTTCGAATACCATCTGTCGGAAAATATACCCGGTAATATTATCGCGATTATCTGAATATACCGGAATCCGGGAATAATGCATGAATGTTTTATTCTTCAGGAATTCTTCAAGACTCATATTTTCATCGGCCAGGGAAACCACTACACGGGGCGTCATGATACTGTCGATGTTAACATCGCGCAAACGTATGAGGTTCTGAATAATCTTATTTTCTTTTTCTTCAAAAACACCTTCCCTTGTCCCTATATTTGCCATGGCTGATATTTCTTCCCGGCTGATAGTCTGATCGCCCTTTGTTTTTGAAAAAGAGCGGGTAATATATTCCGAAACAATTACCAGTGGATACGCGATAATAATCATTGCATTAATAATCCTTGCAGATACCATAGCCAGGTCGCGATTGTAGGTTGTCCCGATTGTTTTAGGAATAATCTCAGACAATACAAGGATTAAGACCGTAAGTACAGCAGAAACCAATCCAATATAAGCATCCCCGAATACCTTTACGGCCTGGGCACCCACTCCGGCAGCGCCTATGGTATGTGCAATGGTATTAAGGGAAAGAATTGCCGATAAGGGCTTATCGAGGTTTCCTTTAATCTTTTTAAACAGGGCCGCCGATTTATGACCTTCAGCCTCCTTCACATTTATAAAAGACATCGGAGTGGATAACAAAACAGCTTCCATTACAGAACAAAGAAAGGATACTAATAAAGCAAGGAGTAAATAAAATATCAGCAGTGTCATTTGGGATTTTTTGAAATTCTTTGCAAAGATAAGAAAAGGCAACGTATATAATTACCACAAAGTTCTAAGTTCCATTAAGTTTATAAATCGAAAAAAGTCTTTGGGTTTTTCTCATGCGCCAAATCTACGCACACAACTTCAGCTTATAAAGACGGGGATGGTAGAGGGCATACGGTAGTACTTTACATAGCTTAACCGGGTGATGCGGCTGGCATCTCTGAGTAACCGTAGTTGCCTGCCATTGGTAACCAGCCCGTACAGGTGCTCACTGTAATTGAGATACTCCTGCACCATGGCATGCGGCGATACCCGGAGTTGTTTATTTTCGGGCCGTTTGTCTATTGATTCATTAAAACCTCCCACGTAAACAGGGAATCCATCGATCTGGCTGTCTCTGTATGCAATAGTAAAAGATTTGCCATTGAATTCCTCAGTCTGCCGGTTGAAATTCAGGTTATAGCCGAGGTTGGTAAGCAAAGGAACAATCCAGAAGTTGCGGGTTTCAGTGGTTCCGGTTTCGCCTTCTTTTAAACGGTTTAATTTATTCTGAAAAATTGTCCACTGTCCTTTAGCATCCTGCCAGGCAGAACTGATCTCATCTTTTAATCTGGTATTTGTAAAATCTTTATTGAAATCTTTGCCTTGTTGAAAGCTGGCTTGTTCTGAACGGATTTTACCAAGCAGATCGGAGGAGATAATTGAACCTTGTATGTCGATGGAGGGGAAGTTCATGATTCAAACCTTTTCTATTAAGTAAACGATATTGAATTACGATCTTTTAAAACCGCTAAAAATGCTATTCCCTTTTGGGATAAATAGTACTGTTGTTTTGAGCTTTTTGGTTTATCTGGTATTGTCATTTGGATGATTCCATTTTCGATCAATGGGTTGATGTACTTTTCCCTGAATTTGGTTCTGTTTTTCCAGCTCAATAATTCCATCATATCTTGCATTGACATGGGAGCTTCAATAAAACTCAAAAGCTTTTCAACTGGGTGCCAACTTAGTGCCAACTTGGCACCAACTTGGTGCCGACTTGGTACCGACTTAGTCCCAACTTGGTCCCAACTTAGTCCCAACTTAGTCCCAATCTCTTTTCCAATAGACTCAATATCATATTTAATTTGCAACTCGTGCTGTAGGTTGGGCTGTAAGTGGGGCTGTGACTCCTGCTGCTCTGGCTGTAACTCTATCTGCGACTCTGGCTGTCGATAATCTTTCCTGATAAATTGCACCTGAAACTGCAATCCTTTTTCGAACCATTTGAACTCAATTTCAGGATATTCTTTAAGTTCGTCGGAGATCAACTTAAGGCCATTGCCCCATTGGTCAATAACACCGAGCTTCTTAAATACCGGGGCAATGATCTTATTCCGGATATCTGACTGACGGGCTTCCATATCGTTGAAATCAATTGAAGGCATTAACTTTCCGGGGCTGGTAATTTCTATCATATCATCGTACACTGCAACTTTAATATCTTTACCGCTAAGTGAATAATCCCTGTGCACCACGGCATTTCTGATGGTTTCCCTGATAGCAACAACCGGGAACTCCCAACGGCTTTCGGTATATATGCCTTTTACGGTTGCTCCTTTATTAATATGGCGAAGAATAAAATCATAAGCAGCTTCTGCCTGAAAGGATATATTATCTTCAATGGTTTTCTGATCGATAAAAACATCAGAAGTATTACCTTTAAACCTGGCACATTCTATTTTAGCGTAAGGGAATAATTCCTTCCTTCCTGGGTTTTCTGAAAATAAAATATATGCATGAGAAGGTAACCAGATCCCATGGTATTCTTTAACTAATTCCAATTTTCTTATTGTTATCTCATCTAGTTCTTCACCGGTTTTTTCTTTAAAGAAAGTCCTGAATGGTTCTACGTTGAAATCTGATACCGCTTTATCATGCACCAGTTCACTGTCATAAGAAATATTGCGCTTTTGTCTTTCAAGTTCGGCAATAATTTCTGCATCGGCTTGCCTGCTGCTGGAACCTACACGGATATATGTTCCTTCAAGTTTTCCCTTTGCTTTCAGGTAATATGGGAAATTACTTCCCCTGAAAACCTGTACCCGGATGTACCTGGCATCATCATCTCCGTGAAAAGAAATATCCGGAACAATTACTGGTTGGCATTGATTATGAATAATATTGCTGATCTGCTCCTCCATTTTAATCAGTTCATCTTCCGGAATGCCCACCACCTCTCTTGGCTCATTACGAATACCAATAAACAACTCGCCCCCGGCATCGTTAGCAAATGCTATAATTGTTTTTGCTAAGTCGGCTGCAGTTGGAAGAGCTTCTTTAAACTCCAGTCTCCGGCCTTCCGGTTGTTTTATAATTTCAGCTATTTTCATTCGTAATTATCAATTTGTAATTCAAAGTCGTTTATCTTCGTTAAGGAGTGCTTCAACTTTAGAAAAATTAAGATAACGTTCGAAAAACCAATCCGTCCAGTTTTTATATTCCTCAGGGCAACTTTTTCTCAGGGAAGATACAAAATCTTCGAGAGAGTATTTTTTAAGCTTATAGTGGAATTCCTGTTTAAGATTCGTTTGTAATGATTTAATCTCACTCTCAGTTGAAGGATGATCTTTGGGCGCCAGAATAATGGAATAAGAATCTTTTAAGTGGTGTACCATCCGGTATTTTTCGGTTAACAAAAAATTGCGGTAAATCTGTGTACATCCCTCATTAATATGCGTAAGTCCGGCTTTAGTAAATAAGCCTGATTCAAAGGCAGTTTTCATTTTTAAATCATTGTCTTTTGCCGTGTTTAAGCCTAAGCTATCGGTGTATTTTGTTTCAATGGCGATAATGTACCTGTTCATTGCCTCATCAGAAAAGAGGATGGCTGCGTCCATAGCCGATTTATCCCTTGTATAGTCAGAAACGGGAGTGGGAATATACTCAATGAATATTCTGGACAAATTGTACAATGATTCTGGAGTAAAGTGTACAATGAAAAA
>CAYGFI010000037.1:21842-32347 GCA_964349045.1 uncultured Chitinophaga sp. | reverse complement strand
ATATTCATAAGTTTTACCCGATACTTTCATAAGGGAATCCGTTGCAGGAATGGATGTATTGATCCTTGCATCATTACCCCCATAAAAGCCAAAGACAGGAGAGGAGATTTTTTCAATTTCCGTTTTTGATTCCGGCGCGCTACCGTAAAAAACCAGGGCTGCTTTCAGGTTTGAATTATTGCTGGCAAACCGGAAACACTGGGAGCCTCCCCAGCAAAACCCAATGGCGACAGTTTTACCATTTCCGGCCGGAATTCCCGCTGCATAATCAGCCACGGCATTCAGATCATTTTTAACCTGTTCCGGTTTTAATTCATAAATTGCATTCCGTGCTTCATCTGAGCTTGAAAAATCGGTAGTTCTGCTTTTACCGGGAGCAAAATCCGATAACAGATCAGGTGCAATTGCAATATATCCCGCCGCAGCAACCTGATCGGCAAAACTCCTGGCCCAGTCGTTCAGACCCATATTTTCGTGTATTACGATAACCACGGTTGATTTTCCGGATACTTCAGGGTACGTGACAAAACAATTTACATTGCGTTCCCCGCTGGTAACCTGAACCCATTCATGATGCCTGGGTGAATTTTCAAGTTGTTTAAGAGCAAAATCCTGGGCATTCAGGTTAATTCCCAGGTATAAACTTATTAGCAATGACAGCAGTTTATTCATAGAAATGGATTATTGTTTTGTTACTAAACAAATGAAAATCAGATCGGTTCGAATGGACGGAAATTAAGTGCGGATTTTTACATTAAAGGAAGAAAATAGACTAAATTAGCGTGGACTGAAAACAGGAAGGTAAAAATTTTAAAGAACGGCTGTATTTATAAGATAGAATGCAGTTAACCGGACAATTCGGGAAACCTGTTTACCAATATGCAGGACAAGTACCCTTCCTGCTTCCGGGCCTGTGCGACCTACCTTTGCTGTCTTTCTGGTTGCAGCCGAAAAGGAGGTTAAACCCAAAGCGCAGACTGAGCATGCGGGCATTATAGGGCCAGAAAACGGGGGAGCCTGCCAGGCCTGTGAACCGGACAGGAATGTTATCTGTGAGGATGTAGAATTGCGCCCCACGGTTTCCTAATACCAGTCCGGCTCCTGCCTGGTCGAACTTATTGTTCATGACAGTATAGCTCAAAGTTGCAGCAAGGGACGGGATTGGGGTGTAGTTCATTGAAAGGGTAAGGGACGGTCTGATATTCAGGTCATAGAACTCGATCCGGGTCATAGCGCCAGCGTTAAGCTTTGGGAGGAATTTATAAGTGATCCCTCCAAAAACCCTTACCGGCGCCATTGTAAAATAGCCCTTTGTGGTGCCTTCTGCTGTGAATGCCCGGAAAAGTGAATCCTGCAGGGCCTGCAGGAGATCTGCCTGTCCGGGTTCTGACTGGTACCGGTCAATGTCAATACCGGTAAAACTGTAACTTCCTTCCGCATTGAAATTGTTTACATTCTTCTTCCAGCGGATAAATCCCAGGTCAGTGATACTTGCAGAGAGCTGAATATTATCATCATAATCAAATACTATTCCCGCATCAATAGCAGCCCCGCGGTTTTTGTTAAAGATAAAATCACCGGTGATATTGCCGAAAACATTGTCCAGGTTTATTTCGTCTACCAGTCCTGAGTTATTATAGCCCAGCACGACCGGAAAGGAAACATTCATAAGATATCTTGCTTCCGCTTCAAGTGCGACCGGGTTTTCAAGGGTGTTCAGGTCAAGCTGCGATCTGCGGGTATTCAGGTTGGCCATTCCCTGCAGGTATTTAAGCCGCAGGCCTGCAGTAAGCTGGTCATTCACCTCCCTCGCGGCGCTGATTCCTATTGAATTCCACATACTGATATCAATACCGAGGCCGCTGAAGCTTATTGGTATCGGCGCTCCCGCATCAACATCCCAGTTTCCGTCTTTTACTGTAACAATATCATCCGGGTAGCTTAACCTCAGTGAAGTGTGATGATTGATGCCAAAAGTAAAATACCAGTCCTTAACGGGAAAGCCAATACCGAGCAAGTCTACATCGAGATAAGTCATGAAGTAATTGATACTCCTGAGTTTCCTGTCGAGTTTTTCAAGATCCAGGAAATAAACATCCGGACCTGTCGCTTCATCTGAATGAACCGCATCATGGAAACCAAAACCGGTATTACGGATATTGAGCTTTATGGATGAAATAACGGGAAGCTCAACATACACTCTACACCTATGGATCAATGCAGGATTCAGCTGGTTTGCCTGGGGTATTACAGGAATATGATATAATGTATTGTCCTGCGCAATAACTATAAAATGAAGTTGGGTTAAAATTACTACTAGGATTATTGTTTTGTGTGAAATTCTCCAAAGGGGAGGAGGGATGAATAAGAAATCAAGGACTTTCATTACTTCCCTGTATTGATCTTCAATTGGGCAATAAGCCCAATGTTATAATAGAGAAAATAATCCACGTAAAATCTTACATCCTTTTCCGGGTAACCGGTAGTTATTAATTTGCCCCTGGTGACAATGGAGTGAGTGTTACTCAGGTTTACTATCGTGGATTTTGAGAGGTCAATTTCGAAAGGATCCTGGATGTGAGGATCTACTTTGCCATCGCCATTGGTATCATCTCCTCCTTCTATTCCCTCTGTTCCGGAAAACAAACTATCGAGTAATACAAAGTTTTCATCAAACAGGTAGACCTGGGGAGTTACTGAAACAGGAAAAGAGTTGGTTATGTTGATGCGAACAATAAGCCGTTCCAGTTCCTCCGGTACGGGCAGGCTGGTGCTGAGGTAATCGAATCCGAGGGTATCGAGAAGGACAAAAAACTCTGCTTTGGCCCAGATGGGTATTTCCAGGGCCGCATCAACACTGTATCTTGAATCGTAATGTAGAAATGCAGGATTTCCATCTTCCGGGGGATCAAGGCTTGCGGATGCAGAGATAATGATGGTATCAGGATTTGAACCCAGGATCACCGGCAGATTGGAGTTTGTAGCGTCAATGATTATGCTGTCATTAACAGCTTCACCCAAAAGGTTAACGCCGGGATAAGCAATAATTTTGGGATCAGCGGGAGTTGGGACACCCGGACCTGATAAGGAATGGTGAATATTATTCCTGTCGATTGCTTCAATCTGTCTGAAAGCGATTCCGCCGGCTGCCCCGACAGAGTTTGTAAAGAACAGGGAAATTTTCGGTGCGGCGAATTCAAACTGTCCTTCTGCGACCTGGCTGAATACACCGGGGGCATATTTAATACTGGGAATATCGATTTCCAGTTCGCTGAAATCCCCAAAGATCGTCTCATACACCAGGTTGTCCAGTCCTGTTGAAATCCCAAGAACAGACTCCCCGGGAAGGATTGGACCGACAGGGCTTTCCAGGTTAACCGTCAGCATGCACCTGAGCATATTGGTATTCACGGTATCGTGTTCCGCAATAATGGTATAACCTGCCAGTGAAAGAGAAAACCCATTGTCGGGGAGGTTGATTGCAGCCGAAAAGGGGATACCATTATTCTGAAGCCCTGGGAATTCAAGGGTAATATTACCATTAATACCCGGCGCATCAATGTCTACCTGCAGGTTTCCGCTTTGCAGTTGAATACTGTCGAGCCGTGCAGATGTTTCGGCCAGGGTAAAAGGTATCAGGATGGAATCTTCAAGCTCAAGATTGGTCCCCGGGACCGGAATGTCAATAATCAGGTCTGTCTGGTTAAGAATGGAGGTCTGCAGGTTTACCGGGGGAATTGAAAACAGCTCCCCGATAGTTCCGGAAAGAACGTTACTGGAGTACCGAAGGCTTAGGAAACCATCATCTGAAATCCGGAGAATACTGTCTTCGCTGGCATCCCTCAGGAATTTTTCAACCTCTAATTTTGAAAATCCAACAGGCACAGCCAGTCCCGGTTCAAGGCTCCCTGAAAGTCTGAACTTCCCCGGATCAAATTCTTCCCTGATGCAGGAAGATAACAAAATTACAAAGAGAAGACAGGCAAGGGTGCGGATCCGTGGCATATCTTTATTGTGATATTTGTTTTTATAACAAATGTAAAATAGAATAGTTAAATATAGAAGTAATTTAGTATTGAAATGTTAAAAAATAAATGAAATACAGACTCCACCCCGTCTCCCGCAAAGCGGGACATGCTCTCTCCTAAGGAGGAAAGGAGATGTGATTTTGGATTAATAAGTAAAAATAATGAACCAATATAATAATCAAAAAACTTAACTTTGATTATATCCTTCTGGAAATCGGTTCAAATATATACCGGCTGTTAATTAATCGCCAAATAGAGCACAAATTATGCGAAAAAGCCTATCCACTATACAGATCATCATCCTCCTGCTCCCACTCTGCGGATGTAACCGGCAGGAATCCCGTAAAGCCTTCACCCCCTATATACATGACTATTCCATTGAGCAGTTGAGAAGTGAATTCTCCCCTGAGATTCTCCGTTAATATTTCGAACTGGTTGACAGTCGCGATGCGTATGCAAGCTATAAACCAATTTAAACCAAATAAAAAAGCCCGCAAATCATAAGATTTGAGAGCTTTTTCTAAAATAGTGTCGGGGTGATGTGACTCGAACACACGACCCCTTGCACCCCATGCAAGTGCGCTAGCCAACTGCGCCACACCCCGATGACTCGCCACGATAGTTTGTGGCATTGAACCTGCAATAATTTACCGATTCATTAGGACTGCGAAATTAATCAATTTTATCAATAATGGAAATCGATGTGAATAATTTTTGAATTGACAATTGATTGGATTCAGATTCCGAAATTGTAAAGTATTTATTTCGTGATTTCGTGATGTTGTGATGTCGTGACTTTTATTTAAATCCCGTCACTCCGTTACCCTGTCACGGTGTCGTCACATCGTCGTCACGTCGTCACATCGTCACATCGTCACATCGTCACATCGTCACATCGTCACCTCCTCCCACATCCACCCTCTCATCGGTTAAAAACAATTCCCTTTAACCGGAACAATCTCCCCGATTATTCCTTTACTTTGCATAAAATAATTACTTCTTAATTGCAGAACGATGGGATTGGATGGACTTCAACTTACAACTGTTCTTTTTAACCTGCATATTTTCACATTACTGACCGGATGTATCGGTATCATGGTTTTTCCGCAAAGATTTAAACCTCCCGTTGCTACCGCTTCTGCTGTCGTGATCTCAATACTTGCATCTCTGTTAGCGGTTTCGGCCATTAAAAATAACGGGATCGAAATCATCTTTACCCTGGGCTCATTCATTGGCAATGTTCCTTTTCGTATCGATGCCTTGTCGGCATGGTTCATATTAATTATCAGTTTTGTCACACTTACCGGCATTATTTATGGTATAGGCTACATGAAAGCCTACAAGCCACTCTCATCCATTGCATCCCTTCACTGGGTATTCTTCCTGCTGTTCCAGTCATCCATGCTCTGGGTATGCATGGTACAGAACGGAATCGCCTTTATCGTGGTATGGGAAATCATGTCGGTATCTTCTCTTTTCCTGGTTCTTTTCGACCACACCAACTCCCGTGTAATCAAATCCGGTGTAAATTATATGGTACAAATGCATCTCAGCGTGGTATTTCTCACGATCGCGTTTATCTGGGTTTATTTCAAAACAGGTACATGGGATTTTAAAGGGATTGCAACCTACTTCACCCATTTCCCGAACATAGGATTATTCGTGGTCTTTTTTATTGGCTTCGGACTCAAAGCGGGATTCATCGGTCTGCATACATGGCTCCCTCATGCTCACCCTTCTGCTCCTTCGCATGTCTCCGGCGTCATGTCGGGCGTAATCGTGAAAATGGGCATTTATGGTATTTTCAGAGTTGTGTCGTTTTTACGGGATGACTTTTTGCTTCTTGGAGAAATCATAATTGGACTGTCGCTTGTGACCGGATTATTTGGTATTATGAATGCCTCTGTACACCGCGATTTTAAAAAGATGTTAGCCTATTGCACAATTGAGAATATCGGTATCATCGGAATAGGTATCGGGCTTGGATTAATCGGGATTGCAAGAAATCAGGCAATACTTTACTATCTTGGTTTCGGGGGAGCATTATTGCACGTATTAAACCATTCCCTGTTTAAATCACTGCTTTTTTACTCAGCGGGTTCGGTCTATCAGCAAACGCACACCCGCGACATGAACAAGCTTGGCGGACTCATGAAATTTATGCCTCAAACCGGCGGGATATTTCTTATCGCTGCAGTTGCCATAGCCGGGTTACCACCTTTGAACGGATTTATCTCCGAATTTTTGATTTATAATGGCTTGCTTCAGGCTATGATATCCCCCGGCGTATCCCAGATCACCTTAATGATTTTAGCTTTTGCCGGACTAAGTTTTATTGGAGGAATATCGGTTCTTACTTTCACCAGGACATTCTCAGCCCTGTTTTTAGGCTCTCCCAGGCACAAACAGGAACACGAACCTCATGAAGTTTCCTCTCTTATGCTTTTCCCTCAGTATATTACCATCCTCGCAATGCTTGCAGTAGCTTTTATGCCATTATGGGTATTGAAAATCCCGGCCCGGATCCTTACAGAAAATTTTTCCACGGCATTTATCCCTGTAAATATCGGTTTTATGCCCTATATACCTCTGTTGAAAAGTATTAGTATAGTTGCCCTGGTCTTTATCCTGATTGTTTTATCGGTACTTGCCGCGCGTTATTTTCTTACCCGCAACAGGTCAGCAGAAACCAACACTACCTGGGGATGTGCTTATGCTGCCCCTGGACCAAAGATGCAATACACCGGTAAATCCTATTCAAGGAGTTTTGCAAAATTATTTGATTTTTTGCTGCTTGAAAGCAAAAAATACCATGAATTAGCGAAAGTTGATGTCTTCCCGGCAAAACGCAAATATTCATCCCATTATTCCGATATATTTGAAAAGAAACTGATCCGGCATTTCCCGAAAGGATTGAACCGCATCATGAACCTGTTTGTTTTTATTCAGAATGGGAGAGTTCAGACTTATGTGGTTTATGGTATCGCTTTTATACTGATCATATTTATAGGAACAATTTTTAATTTATGGCGCTGATAAATCTTTTTCTCATACTGACAATTATCCCGGTTATTTCGATTTTTTTTGTGAATACCCGGCAAAAAGGATTTATCGTACTTGCAACGGTCATTATTAATGTCATGATCAGCAGTACTATTGCAGTTCAGGCATTAGCAGGCCATACTTTTGATTTTTTGCTTACCGGAACCATTCCTTTTGGCGAAGTAGTCATTAAAATAGATGCCTTATCCGCATGGTTTATTCTCACGATTAATTTCACCGTTATCACGTCGGCTCTTTATGGACTTCAGTATATGAAACATTATATTTCACAGAAAAATGAAATAAGTCTTCATAGCATTTCATTCCTGCTGATTCATTTTGCTCTGATTGCTACCTGTGCGGTACAGAACTCAATGGTTTTCCTTTTATTCTGGGAGTTAATGGCGCTTTCGGCATTTTTCCTTGTCACTTTTGAGCATAATAAGACCAAAACTATAAAGGCAGGCATCAATTACCTTATTCAGTCCCATGTATCCATTGTTTTCCTGATGCTGGGTTTTATTTACGTAGCCTTTAAAACCGGTTCGTATAGTTTTGAAGCAATAACTCAATTCTCCAACACTCAGCCTTTGTTAACCAGCACTTTTCTTTTTGTGATTTTTTTCGTGGGATTTGCCATAAAGTCGGGATTTGTTCCTTTTCATACCTGGCTTCCGTATGCGCATCCTGTAGCTCCGGCCCATATTTCAGGACTTTTGTCAGGTATCGTTATAAAAGCAGGAATTTACGGAATTTTAAGGATGGTACTTCTTATAAAAGCAGATTTCACAACCATTGGTTATTTTATTTTGTTTATTTCTATAGTTTCTGGTGTTTACGGGGTCATGCTTGCAATAATACAGCATAACCTGAAAAGGCTTCTCGCGTACCACAGCATTGAGAATATTGGTATCATCGGAATAGGGATAGGGGTTGGTTGTATCGGTATCGGCGACGGGAACCATACTATGGCGGTTCTTGGATTTTTGGGCGCATTGCTGCATACCCTGAATCATTCCCTGTTTAAATCGGCTTTGTTTTATGCGGCCGGAAACGTGTATCTTGCCAGTCATACCATGAACATTGAAAAACTTGGCGGAATACGAATGTTTATGCCTGTAACCGCCATCGTGTTTTTTATTTCTGCCCTGGCCATCTGCGGACTTCCTCCCCTTAACGGCTTTGTGTCTGAGTTCCTGATTTATGGAGGCATTTTTAACTGGCTTTCCCATGCCGGTCTTGTAGCAATGATTATTATCGGTTTTGCTTTGCTTTCTCTTGTTTTTATCGGGGGATTGGCTATGTTGTGTTTCACGAAGGCTTTTAGCATTGTATTTTTAGGAAATTCCCGAAAGGAAAATCCTGAAAAAATTGAGGAAGCTGGTTTCTGGCAACTACTCCCGATGCTTCTTGCGGTTTTCATGATATTTTTAATAGGTCTTTTTCCTTCTTTGTTTATCACGATTTTACAGCAGCCTGTTTTACTTTTTACTGGTGGATTAAACCCGGTGGCAGGAGGTGCAGGCTTTGATGCGGTATCTTCTTTGTACAAAATAAATTACCTTAGTCTGGGATTTATTTTACTGATCCTGTCCGTTCTTTTATTCAGAAAACGTTTTACCCGCAACTCCCCCGTTAACATTGGCCCTACTTGGGGATGTGCGTATCCATCAGCTTCTCCGAAATTGCAGTATACCGCCGGCTCTTTTGTGCGTACCTATACCAAGCTAGCAAAACCTTTTCTCGAAATAGGGAAACATGAGATGGATATTACCGAGGTATTTCCAGCGAAAAAACAGTACGAAACTCATCCTTACGACATCATTGAACGTTTTTTTATTGATAAGCCTCTGAAACTGATTAAAATTTTTATATCCGTATTCCTTTTTCTGCAGAATGGCAGGTTGCAGCGATATATTTTATATGGAATAATTTTTATTCTGTCGATCATTATCCTTCCTTTTATCATTGATAATATTATATTTTTATTGCACTTTTTAAACTTTTTATAATATGCCTGGTTTTATTCTCATCGTATTTGTCAGCCTGTTTTTTACAGGGATAATTATCCGCACCAGGAGTCTGGCGTCAGGAAGGAAGGGACCCGGGCTATTCCAGCCTCTTAAAGATATTTTACGTTTATTCCGAAAGGGAAGTGTTTACAGTACTACCACGAGCTATATCTTCCGGTTGGCGCCGGTGATTTACTTCTCTTCCGTGGTTATGGCGAGTCTGCTTATTCCCTTTGGTTCTTCAAAGGCATTTATTGGTTTCGACGGTGATTTTATTTTCTTCGCGTACGTCCTGGGTCTGGGAAAATTTTTCAGTATTGTTGCTGCCATGGATACAGGGAGCAGCTTCGGGGGAATGGGAGCGAGCCGTGAAGCCCTTTTCAGCATGTTCGCCGAACCGGCATTCTTCATCCTGATGGGTTCTTTTGCTTTGCTGACAGGTTATACTTCTTTTTATGAAATCTTCAATGCTATTAATTTAAGCTCGCTTACCGGCTACGCCCTTGGCGGTCTTGCTGCTTTTGTGTTGGCACTCCTCGCAATGATTGAGAACAGCCGTATGCCGGTAGATGATCCGAAGACCCACTTAGAGCTAACCATGATACATGAAGTAATGGTACTGGATAACAGCGGGTTTGACCTTGGGTTGATTCTGTTCACCGGTTACCTCAAATTTGCAATGTATGGAGCCATTATCGCGAATTTTTTTATAGCCGGATATTCTATAAGCCTTGCACTGCCTGTTTATTTGGGAATTCAATTTTCTTTTGCCGTGATCATCGGCTTACTTGAATCTTTTATGGCTCGTTTCAGGATGAGCCACAATGCACAATTTATTTTCGCTCTTTCATCCGTTAGTTTTTTAATATTTTTTGGTGTTTTGTTAATTCTTGGAAAGTTTAATTAATACCCGGGAAATGATTAATATTCTTCTTATAATTTTTATTGTCACTTTGTTATACATGTCAATTGCGAACCGGTTGGTAACCTATATCCGCATTCTGGCATTACAGGGTTTTATATTATTTGGAGTGACCTACCTGCAGTTACAGGAAATAAATGAATTAAATCTGGGGCTTATCATGCTCGAGACCATCATTTTTAAAGCCATCGCGGTTCCTGTCTTCCTGGCCAACCTCATTAAAAGAAACCACATTACCCGCGAAGCTGAACCTTTTCTCCCTAACTTTCTTTCACTGGTAATCGTCACCTTTATAATTGTATCAACCATTTTACTCGCGAATTCAATAAAAGAAACCCATCTCGATAAAATTTTCTTTGTAGTTGCACTGTCATCCATTTTCTCCGGTTTATATATTATCGCCACCCGGAGAAAAATCATCACCCACGTTATGGGCTACATGATTATAGAGAATGGAGTGTTTGTATTATCCCTCGCTGTTGGAAATGAAATGCCGATGCT
>CAYGFI010000037.1:16092-21742 GCA_964349045.1 uncultured Chitinophaga sp. | reverse complement strand
GCATTTATTTTGCTGCCCTCGTCATTCTGATAACGTCTATATCTGCTGCATATCTGGCCAATCATATTGCCGTTCTCTGGATTTTTACTGAATTGACAACGCTTAGCGCATCAGCGCTTATCTACCACCATCGCAACAAGTTGGCCCTGGAAGGAACCTGGAAGTATGTTTTTATTTGTGCTATAAGCATTACTTTTGTTTTTATCGGTATACTTTTTCTGAGTCTTTCTCTCCAACAGGCAGGTTCTAACGAATTGTCGTATGCCAACCTGATGGCTAATGGTAAAAACTTAAACCCTTTTTGGCTCCGTCTTGCATTCCTCTTTATTTTTACCGGTTTTACAGCCAAACTGGGTTTAGTTCCCATGTACACAGCGGGTATCGATGCGAAAGACAAAGCTCCGGCTCCTGCAGCTGCCTTGCTGTCAAGTGTGCTAATGAATATGGGATTTTTAGCGATTTTCAGGTTGCACCTTGTCATGTCGCAAACTTCACTGCTCCATTGGTCCAATGTTATCATAATGATCGCAGCTTTATTGTCTGTTTTTGTTGCCACGGTTTATATGACTAAAATGATGAACATTAAACGAATGTTTGCTTATTCGAGTATAGAACACATGGGTTTGGTAATGTTAGGCATTGCCGTTGGGGGAATAGGATACTATGCTGCGATCCTGCATATTATTTTACATTCGTTCGTTAAATCGAGCATGTTCTTTCAGTTTAACCAGCTGTACAGAGTGTTTCAGAGCAAGAGCATTTACCATGTCGGGAATTACTTTAAATATAATCCCGCGGGTGCCATTGTATTGCTGATAGGTTTTATCAGTGCAACAGCCATGCCTCCATCGGGACTTTTTGTAAGTGAATTTTTAATTTTCCGGGGGATATTTGAAGCCAGGTATATTGCGGTTCTTATTGGTGTGTTGTTGATGCTTACCATTATAATTTGGGCTTTTGGAAAAAGCATGTTTAAAATACTTTTCACTCCCCCTATAGGTTTTAATGAATCAGGTGTTCCGGTGATAAATCCATGGGAATCCGTTTTTCAGTATGTGCTGCTCGCTATCTCTTTCTGGCTTGGATTAAATCCCCCGGAAATTTTTACCGAATTAATAAAAGATGCCTTAACCATTTTACCTGTTTGATATGAACTATCTATCCGTTAATAATCAGCAGACGGTTCCACTGAATACTATTCCTGATCTTGCATATCTGGATTTTATGAGCGGGAATTTAAATTTGCTGAAAAAAAATCCCGACAGGCATTGTGTGAGTTATTTCGGTCAGCGAACGGGTAAAGAATTACGTCTATTTTGCTGCATTGCGGATGATACGGAGCATACTATTATGATTTCATCATGCAGTGTGAATTCCGATGAAATTCTTGACTCTTTTACTGCAAAAAACCTTTGTTTTGAAAAATTTGAACGTGAGATCCATGAGAATTTCGGGCTTCCGTATTCCGACCATCCCTGGTTAAAACCGGTTCGTTATCCCTTTAACCGCCATGATTCTGATGCCAGCATCAAAACCTATCCGTTTTATAGTATTGAAAGTGAGGAACTGCATGAAGTAGGAGTAGGACCTGTACATGCCGGTATTATTGAACCGGGGCATTTCCGTTTTGTATGCAATGGTGAACAGATACTTCATCTGGAAATTCAACTCGGTTACCAGCACCGTGGTATTGAGCAACTTTTTATTGAAAAGAAAAAACTTCTCCAGCGGGTTACTCTTGCCGAAAATATTGCCGGCGATAGTGTTATTGGTCATACTACCGCTTTTGCATATTTGTATGAAAGTCTTGCTGGTATTGAAGTTCCACAGGATGTACTTTTCTCCCGCACACTGGCTCAGGAACTCGAACGGATTGCAATCCATACAGGTAACCTGAGCGCCATCTGTGGAGATATTGCATACCAGTTGGGAAGCTCGGTTTTTGGGCGCTTACGCACCCCCATCCTCAATTATTTCCAGGAGTGGTGCGGAAACCGTTTATCAAAAAGTCTCATCCGACCGGGAAGGAATCCGTATCCTTTTTCAGATGCACTTGGAAAACGGCTTCTTACAGTTCTGGATGCTTTTGAACCCGATTTCACCGAGATGATCGTGGAATTGTTTAAACTCCCGAGTGCACTTTCCCGTTTGGAACGGACCGGTGATTTAACTTACGAACAATTGCTGGAGATTGGAGCAGTGGGTCTTTCGGCGCGACAGAATGCTCTTAACCGTGATATTAGAAAGTCACACCCGTATGGACTGTACAACAAACTAAATCATGAACCGATCATCAAGCATCATGGAGATGTCTATTCACGAGCCAGGATCCGCAGAAGTGAAGTGCATCAGTCTATTTCCTACCTAAGGAAGCTCGTGACTCAGATTCCTGAAATCAAAGAGAAGGATTCAAATTTAAAATCAAGCTATAATCTCAAACCCAATTCTTTCGCACTATCCATGACCGAAGGCTGGCGTGGTGAAATTTGCCATGTTGCAATCACCGGCTCGGCCGGGGAACTGGCGCTCTACAAGATTAAGGATCCGTCATTTCATAACTGGTTGGCCCTGGCCCTTGCAGTAAGAAACAATGAAATTTCAGACTTCCCGATTTGTAACAAGAGTTTCGATTTGTCCTATTGCGGACACGATTTATAAGAAATTAAAAACCACATGCCATGTTCGATAATTTAAAAATCCTATACCACCAGGGAAAACAATTTATCCCGGATGTAATTACGGTAGATGTACTGGGAATCTTCCGCGGCCGGCCAGTGATCAGTTCAGAAAAAGCCGACGAAAAACTTCTTCTGGAACTTTGTCCTACCGGCGCCATCTCTGTTGATCCGATGAGAATCGATCTCGGTAAATGTACATTCTGTGGCGAATGTGAGAAGGCTTTCCCTAAAAAAGTACAATTTACCAAAGACTATAAAATTGCTACCAACGATAGACAACGTCTGATTGTCAGCGAAGGTGAAGAGAAAATCATAGAATTGGATCCTGAAAAAGTGCGTCGTGAAATAAAGAGTTTTTTCAGCGGATCCCTTAAGCTGAGAGAAGTTTCCGCGGGTGGCGACAACAGTTGCGAACTGGAATTAGGCGCCTGTAGCAATGTGAACTTTGATATGGGCCGTTTTGGGATCGATTTCGTAGCGTCTCCGCGTCATGCGGATGGGCTGGTAATTACAGGTCCGATTACCGTAAACATGTCTGAGGCTCTCCAGATAACTTATGACGCCATTCCTGATCCTAAAATTATTATCCTTGCCGGTACCGATGCAATAAGTGGAGGTATTTTCGCAGACAGCCCGGCCATCGATCGAAGCTTTTTAAACCGCTATACCCCGGACCTTTATGTTCCTGGAAACCCGATGCATCCCTTAACTTTTATTAACGGCGTTCTGAGCCTGATCAGAAAGAAATAAGAATGGGTTTTCCGTTAAGGAAAATTACTCACCGCCTGCTTAATGAGATTACACATAAATGCTGGAGGACTGTTCCCCAGGTAGAATATAAGTCCCAAAAGAAAAAATTGTGAATAGGTCTCTGTGGGATTTGGTTTTTCCACGGCAGGCAGCAAATCTTTCGTCTGGTTGAACAAAAAAACTAAAAATAAAACAAAAGATTATCAATATTTTTTTGCATTTTGCCTGTTGGATACAAGAATTTATAATTTTAAAGTACCAACCTGAGTAAATTGCATTTCATTAATTTTTTAAACATTTTTTATGAATTACTTTTCAAAATCAGTTCTTTTTATCCTTCTGTTAAACTGGGTGGTGATTGCACATCCCCAGACTGGAGCCATAAGGATAAACCAGTTAGGCTATTATCCAACAGGTAATAAAATAGCGATTGTGGTTTTTACAAAAGCAACATCCTTTGAAATTGTTAATACAGAGGATAATACAGTTGAATTTTCGGGGGATCTGTCTCCTGAAGTTTTTTGGAAAGATGCAGGTGACAGCATCAAACGATGTGATTTTTCAGCGGTCACCCAAACAGGAACCTATAAAATCCGGATTTCCGGATTCGGAGAATCTTATCCATTTGAAATTTCAAATACGGTTTTACGGAAAGCTGCCTATGCTTCCTTAAAATCGTATTATTATCAGCGTTGTTCCTATGAATTAACTGCACCTTATGCCGGTTTATGGGCGAGGGCTGCAGGACATGCTGATACCCAATGCATTTTACATTCATCAACCGGAAAGAGCGGAACAATATCTTCACCAGGGGGTTGGTATGATGCAGGCGATTATGGTAAATATGTTATTAACGCCGGCATTTCTGTTGCGTCCATGCTCTCATTTTACGAAAACTTCAACACTTTTTTTGCCGATGGGATCATTCATATTCCTGAGTCTGGTAATGGAAAAGACGATTTGCTGGATGAAGTGAAATTTGAACTCGACTGGCTTAAAACCATGCAGGATACCGACGGTGGAGTATTTTTTAAATTGACAACCTTAAATTTTTCTGGATTTATTATGCCTGATCAGGACAAGGCTGCCCGGTATGTAATTGGAAAAACATCGGCATCAGCGCTTGATTTTGCCGCCATGATGGCTATGGCCGGACGCATATATAAAGACTATGATAGTGCATATGCAACTGATTGCATTATACGTGCTGAGAACGCATGGATATGGGCAAAAGCTAATCCGGCTATTTATTTTAAAAATCCTTCAGATGTGTACACAGGAGAATACGGCGATGGAAATGTTTCTGATGAATTTATATGGGCTGCTGCTGAATTGTATATAACAACACAAAAGGAAGAATACAAAACCTTCCTGGATGGTAAAAGTAATTCTTTGAAATATTTGAATGCACCCGGCTGGCCATCGGTACAGCCCCTCGCATCTCTTTCGCTGGCAACCCAATCCAATGGCTTATCAGAATCCCTTCTTACTTCCATTAAAAACTCAATAACATCAACAGCCGATTCATGGTTGAGCCAGATTTCTGCAAATGCATGCAGAATACCAACATTTAACTACAACTGGGGATCAAATAGCAGTATTGCAAACCAGGGTGTTGGGTTATTGTATGCCTATATTCTTACAAATGACACGAAATACATAAGAGGTGCAGCGGAATGTGCTGATTATTTATTAGGCAAAAATGCCACCGGTTTTTCATTTGTATCAGGTTATGGCAGTAAAACACCTATGAATTTTCACCACAGGCCTTCCTATTCCGACGGTGTGCCTCAGCCGGTTCCCGGATTCGTTTCCGGAGGGCCAAATTCAGGTAAACAGGATGGAGAGAAATATCCTTTTAGCGAACCGGCGAAATGTTTTGTTGATGTGATGGGCAGTTATGCTTCAAATGAAGTCTGCATTAACTGGAACTCGCCGATGACTGCATTATTTGCCGGTATTGACGCTGTATTGGGTGATAACTCTGTTGTTGAATTCGATGTGCAAACCAGTATGAATAATCCACCTGTGGTTACCATTTCCTCCCCCGTTTATGATACGAAAATTGGAACGGATCAAACCATCATTGTAAAAGGTACAGCAACCGATGCTGATGGAATATCAAAAGTTGAGTTATATGTCGATGCTCGTTTTATTGCAGAAACTTCTGTTGGTCAGTTTGAATGGGCGCTCAATTCTATGCCCTATGGCGTCCATACAGT
>CAYGFI010000037.1:12205-15992 GCA_964349045.1 uncultured Chitinophaga sp. | reverse complement strand
CTGTTGGTCAGTTTGAATGGGCGCTCAATTCTATGCCCTATGGCGTCCATACAGTTACCGTTTTGGCTCTCGACAACAACGGGCTGGCAACAGAAAAAACTAATGTATTCCGGTATTACCTTGTAACTATGATCCCCGGAAAAATTGAGGCTGAATATTTCACAAACATGTCTGGAATTACAACTCAGACAACAAGTGATACGGGTGCAGGATTTAACGTTACAGGTATTACAACGGGTGACTGGATCGATTATAGCCTGAACGTCGAGGAATCGGGAGAGTACCAGGTTGAATTCCGTGTAGCAAGCGCTGCAGGAGGAGGGAAACTTGAACTTCGGAAACCAACCGGCTTAGTTCTATCTTCAAAAACAATTTCTGCAACCGGTGGCTCACAAAATTGGATTACAATTACAGATACTATTACCCTGGCCGCTGGAAAACAAACAATTCGGCTATTTTCTGTTGCAGGCGGATGGAATATTAACTGGATCAACTTCGTTCAGGTTGATCTGACTGCCATCCGGAACCTCCAACCCTCAGAAAACGAATATTCACTCGTAATTTCCCCTAATCCGGTTAGCAGCAATTTCACTTTAAAATATAAATTATCAAAGCTTTCACCTGTCGAATTTATGCTGTACGACTGTAATGGTAAATTGTTAGGGAAACAAAGGAAAGAAAATATTATTTCCCTTTCAGGTGAATTCTATTGGAAAACCAACAGCGAACTTGCTTCAGGTTTGTATTACATTAGCATGCAACAAAAAGGTAAGAATTTGGCAATAAGCAAGTTTATTAAAGAACTATAGACTGTGTTTAAACTTAAATACCGGTTGTAAATCCCGGAAGTTAAAATGATCAGGACGTATATTCGTATTTTTTCTATCCTTTAAGGGAGGATTTCTTCACGACATTTATTATTCTTCAAAATTCGTAATGATCTCAAGCAACTCCAGCCCAAACTCCTTTATCTTCCTATCCCCAAGCCCCTTAACTTTTTTTAGATCCCTGAGACTCCGGGGTAACTTATTACTTAATGCAACCATAGTTTTGAGATGAATGATCATGTAGTGAGAGACATTTTTTTCTATTGCCCTGGCATTCCTCCATTTTACAAGGGCGTTGTATAGCTCAGGATTAGTGGCTGTTTCAGGAACAGTATCTTCTTTAATTTTTATCTTTTTACGGTGTTCTGGTTCAATAATGGATGCCTTTGCACGGGTTTCAAGGTAAGATGATATTTCAAAACCATTCTTAATGGCTTCGAGACAGGCTGATTTAAATATTACTTCATTTAATAGTCTATCGATGGCCTGGTCCAGTGTTTTTTTCACAGTTTTATTGTCCGTTTCTACCCATAGCTTCTGGAGACGCATGTATAGAATTTCATGATTCTTTGCATAAAACCATTGTGAAGCTTTTTTAATTCTTTCCTGCAGGTTCACCTGGTCATTTTTTACAAAAAGCTCAGAAAGCTGAATTTTAAATGTTGACAAAACCTTATGAATATCCTGGCTGAAGTTGGACTGCATCTGCTGGAAAGTTTCAGCAAGGTTACCTTCCAGAGAAGGCGCATAGGAAACAGCCAGCTTCAGGCATTGCGTGAGATAGTATTCAATTGAATTGAAGTTGAAAAGATCAAAAAGCAGGCTCTCTTCATAGGCTTTTTTTGAAGCAACTAACTGTTCCTGTGTCGGCTGATGTTCCTCCACATCAGTTGTAAACCGGGAAATCTGGGAACTGTTGATAAAACAACGCGGGGTAAGCGGAGCATTTAATACCATCCCCTCCAGGGTTTTACACCGGCTCAGCGCCACATAAACCTGACCGTGTGCAAATGCAGCCCTGGCATCTATTATTGCTTTCTCAAAGGTTAAACCCTGACTCTTATGAATGGTTATAGCCCATGCCAGTTTTAGAGGAAACTGAGTGAAACTACCGGTAATTGTTTCTGAGATCTCCCTGGTTTCCTCATCAAGACTGTATTTTACGTTTTGCCATTCAGCCTTTTCAACTTTAATTAGATTTTCATCGTTCTCACACCTGACAAAAATGCAATCCTCATCAATTTCATCAATAATTCCGATTTTCCCGTTATAATATTGCCGTTCAGCGGCTGTATCGTTTTTTACGAACATTACCTGCGCGCCTTCTTTCAACTCCAGGTTGAGATCAGTTGGGTAGGAGTATTCAGGGAAATCATCAGTTACGGTACCTTTAAGTACAGTGCTTTTTCCCGTGAGATTATTTAATTTGGATTGGTTGATGCTCTGCGCCTGGGCATTATGAGTGGTGAGGATAATGTAGCCCTCATCATCCTTACCTATAAAACCGGGAATATATCTACGGTTGAGTATTTCGAGTGTAGCATCGTCTGTCTGGTTATGTCTGACCTTGTTCAAAACATCGATAAAATCCTGATCGCTCTGCCGGTAAACGTGTTCCAGTACAATGCTGATATAATCTGTTTTTTTTAGTGCCCTGCTGCTGAAAAAGAAAGCTGTCTCGTAGTATTTTTTCAGGATGTTCCATTCATCATCTTTGACTACCGGGGCAAGTTGCTGCAGGTCGCCAATCATAAGTAACTGCACTCCGCCAAAGGGCTTACTGCGGTTACGATACTGTCGTAAAACACTATCTATGCCATCGAGCAAATCGGCTCTGACCATGCTGATTTCATCAATAACAAGGATGTCCAGGCTGCGTATGATATTAATTTTTTCACGCGAAAATTTTCTTTGGAAGCGCGCTCCGTTTTCCCGGATTAAGCGGGAGTCGAGACTTCCTTCCGGCACAATAGGGCCAAAAGGCATCTGGAAAAAGGAATGAATAGTCATCCCGCCGGCATTGATAGCGGCAACTCCGGTTGGAGCGACAACAACCATCCTTTTTGACGTTTTTTTCCTGAGGTTGTGTAAAAAAGTAGTTTTACCCGTTCCGGCTTTTCCGGTGAGAAAAATGTTTTTCCCCGTGTACCTGACAAAGTCATTTGCCAGATTAATTTGTTCATTCGGTTTACTCATGATATGTAGAATTTCTAATCAAATACATGAAAATGAATTAGTCTCATTACCTGATGAGTATTCCGAAAGGAAAAAGTTAACAGGGATTATAATGATGAAGGTATTAAACTTCAGGGCTAATTTCGGTAATTATGAGTTAATCTACAAATTTTTGGAACCATTCGTACACTTCAGGCTGAAAGCCAGAGATAAACAATCAACTTCCAAACCCCAATTATAGCTCCTGACAAAAAAGAAATCCTTCATGTCCAAAAAAACTCAGCATCATATTCGATAATATTACTTAACTTAATAAATTCTTCAACCTCCTCTTTATAAGAGATTATATTATGATGTTTCTTTTGGTTTTTAATATAATTCTTCACCATTTCAATCTTATAACTGCTGACGGAAAAAGCCCCATATCCTATCTGCCAGGCAAATCTCGCATGTCCACCTGCAACCTGCTTCATCCATTTTGAAGATTCCTTTTTAATTTCTTCAACCACCTTTGAAAGAGCATAATTTTTCGAAAGACGAAACAGTATATGAATATGGTCAGGAACCGAATTAATTATTAATGCAGGGCTATCATATTTTTTAAGTGCACCGGCAATGTAAGAATGTAATTGATCTTCACATTTCTTATGAATTAACGGAAGTCGTCTTTTTGTCCCAAATATCAGGTGTACATACAGTTGTGATAGTGATTGTCCCATTCTTTGCTATATTGTGCCAGGCTTTCAGCCTGGATCCTCCTGGGACGATGCCCAGGTTGTGGTCTG
>CAYGFI010000037.1:9159-12105 GCA_964349045.1 uncultured Chitinophaga sp. | reverse complement strand
CTGGATACTCCCGGGACGATGCCCCGGGTTGTGATCTGCCAGGCTTTCAGCCTGGGTACTCCCGGGACGATGCCCCGGGTTGTGATCTGTCAGGCTTTCAGCCTGGGTATAACTTAATGTAACTAAATTGAAAATCTCAGCTTTTAAATGCAAAATTTTTAAATTCGGATTATGGATTTAATGAAAGATAACTCCAAACATTTACATATGACGAAATGTCATAATATCAGATATTGCAGTAAATGAGAATAATAGAACCCGTACTTTAAAACCGTAACACAATTTTCAGAATGGTATGTTTCTTGTCTAATCAGATCCTTTATTAATAAACCTTAACATATATTTTTTGATTACCTTCATCACATAAAAAAAAATGCAACATGGAATTATTTAAACCAATGCAAACTCCCGATCCAAAAGATAAGAAACCCGTTATAACAGGTGGTGATGCAGAACATGTCAGATGTTTAATTCTCGGTTCCGGTCCGGCCGGTTATACCGCTGCCATATACGCGGCACGTGCTAACCTGAAACCGGTTATATACGAAGGCCTTCAGGCTGGCGGACAACTTACAACAACCACTGAAGTTGAAAATTATCCTGGTTATCCCGATGGTGTTACCGGACCGGTTATGATGGAAGATTTCAAGAAACAGG
Source organism: uncultured Chitinophaga sp. (assembly GCA_964349045.1). GTDB lineage: Bacteria > Bacteroidota > Bacteroidia > Bacteroidales > JACJXF01. The sequence goes on along the minus strand of CAYGFI010000037.1, from coordinate 11,448 downwards.
CGCAACGATTCGGAACCGATGTAAGATGGGGAATGGCTACCTCAGTCGATTTCGGCGGTCATCCGCATAAAGTGATAATTGATGAGAAAAAAATTATTCATGCCGACACAGTGATTATTGCGACCGGGGCCACCGCAAAATATCTCGGACTCGAGTCAGAAAAGAAATTTATGGGATTTGGCGTTTCCGCGTGTGCAACATGCGACGGTTTTTTCTATAAGGGCCAGGATGTTGCGGTTGTTGGGGGAGGTGACACTGCTGCCGAAGAGGCTTTGTATTTATCGGGGATTTGTAAAAAAGTGTACCTGATTCACCGCCGGGATGAACTAAGAGCCTCAAAGATCATGGTCGACCGGATTCTCAATACTAAAAATATAGAAGTACTCTGGAACAGCATTCCTAAAGAAATTGTAGGGGAACAGGGTGTAAACGGGGTGATTCTTACCAATGCAAAAACAGGAGAAGAAAAACGCATTGATGTAACAGGCTTTTTCGTAGCCATCGGGCACACGCCGAATTCAGGTATTTTCGTACCTTTTCTTGAGGTTGATAATGTCGGTTATATCCAGACCAGGGGTACATCGTCCAAAACCAATGTGGAAGGTGTATTTGCCTGTGGGGATGTGATGGATTCCGTATATCGTCAGGCTGTAACGGCAGCAGGAACAGGTTGCAGGGCAGCGATTGACGCAGAGAGGTGGCTTGGGGAACACCATTGATTTAATAAAAAAGCCAGCTCGTGGGAAAAAGAACTGGCTTATAAATATCAGTAAATCCGGAACTACTTCTCCACATCCACCTTAGCAAGGATTTCTTTGCTGTACTTTCCAGCTTTGAGCTTTTCAGCTACTTCGGTGAAACATTTGATGGTATATTCCACATCAGCGAGGCTGTGATCGGCTGTTGGGATTATACGCAACAGAATCATACCTTTTGGAATAACAGGGTAAACAACCATTGAGCAGAAGAGGTTGTAATTCTCTCTCAGGTCGACAACAATATTAGTTGCTTCAGGTACTCCTCCGCTTAGCATTACAGGAGTAACACACGATTCGCCTGTTCCGATATTGAATCCTTTTTCCCTGAAACCTTTTTGGAGTGCACGTACTATGGTCCAGAGATGTTCTCTCAGTTCGGGTTTGGTTTGCAGAAGCTCAAGTCTCTTTAAGGCGCCTATAGTCATGGGCATTGGAAGTGATTTGGCATAGATCTGCGAACGAAGATTATATGCCAGAAAATCAATCATATCTTTATCTCCGGCAACAAAAGCGCCGATACCAGCCATAGATTTGGCAAAAGTGGAGAAGTAAACATCAATCTGATCCTGAACTCCGAAATGTTCTCCTGTTCCTGCACCGGTTTTACCCATAGTGCCAAAACCATGAGCATCATCAACGAGCAGGCGGAAATTGTATTTTTCCTTTAGCTTAACTATTTTATCCAGTTTACCCAGATCGCCAACCATTCCGAAAACACCCTCCGTAATGACAAGAATTCCTCCGCCCGTGGTTGCTGCCAGTTTAGTTGCATGCTGAAGCTGGAGCTCAAATTTCTCCATGTTATTATGTGGATAAACAAAGCGTTTTCCGATATGTAACCTTAATCCATCCATAATACAGGCATGAGCATCGGAATCATAAACCACAACATCTTTTCGGTCGAGAAGTGCATCAATAATAGAAACCATTCCCTGGTAACCGTAATTCAACAGGTAACCGGCCTCTTTACCAACAAAATGGGCCAGTTTGGTTTCCAGTTCTTCATGGTATTTGGTCTGCCCCGACATCATCCTGGCTCCCATAGGGTATGCCATTCCATACTTTGCAGCTGCTTCGGCATCAGCTTTTCTTACCTCGGGGTGATTGGCCAGGCCGATATAGTTATTCAGACTCCAGTTGAGGACTTCCTTTCCTCTGAATTTCATCCTCGGTCCGATCTCACCTTCAAGTTTCGGAAAAGTAAAATACCCATGTGCTAATTCCTTGTACTGACCAAGGGGCCCTTTGTTCTTTTGAATCTTATCAAAAATATCCACGGTAAAATTATTTAGTTAATACTGAGGGACAAAAATAACTGAATTATTTCATTAGATGGAAATACTTGGGTTTTTATTTTTTTTACATGTGATTTATTTGGATAAATTGATAAACGTGACGAGCGTGACGAACGTGACGAGCGTTATGAGCGTTACGATCGTCACGACCCTTCCCCGTTACCTTTTAGTCACCGTAGCTTTAGCGCAGGTGAGCCCATCACCCCATCACGTCATCACGTCATCACGTCATCACG
>CAYGFI010000037.1:0-9059 GCA_964349045.1 uncultured Chitinophaga sp. | reverse complement strand
CCATCACGCCATCACGCCATCACGCCATCACGCCATCACGCCATCACGCCATCACGCCATCACATCGTCACCCCATTTTTATCCCATTTCAAATTATTCCAGCCCACAATATGCTAATTTGTAATAAAAACACCTCCAATCCCGTTATTCCCCTGAAAAAAACAATTGAATTGTTTCCTTGTTAACATTATTGTAGTATTTTTGCACAACATTTTCGAAAATGAAATTTAAGATTCTCATTTACATATTGTTTCCCATGTTTTTGGGATCCTGCAAAGGGTATGAAAAACTTCTGAAAAGCAGCGATTACCAGCTTAAGTTCGATAAGGCATTCGAATATTATGAGAATAAGGATTATGTAAGGTCAGCTACCTTATTTGAGCAGATCGCGACTGTTTACCGGGGAACCACAAAAGCCGATACTATTCACTATTACCGGGCAAAAGCCTATTACAACCAGAAAGATTACACTATGGCCGGTCATTATTTTGGCGAGCTTGTCAAAACTTTTCCAATGAGTCCGTTTGCTGATGAGTCCGATTTTATGAACGCTTATTGCTTTTATATGCTTTCACCCCGTCCGGAACTTGATCAGGCAAATACATATGCCGCCATTAATGCTTTTACTCTCTTCATAATTAATCATCCGAAAAGTCCTAAAATACAGGAAGCCAGGAGTCTGATTACTGAAATGAACGAGAAACTGGTCAATAAATCTTATCTGAGTGCAAGACTTTATTACGATCTGGGTGATTATAAAGCATCCATCATTGCCCTTAGAAACAGCCTGAATGAATATCCGGATACAAAATACAGAGAGGAACTTATGTTCCTTCTGCTGAAATCGAGTTACCTTTTAGCAAAAAACTCGGTGGAGAGCAAGTTGAAAGACCGCTACCAGGCAACCGTAGAGGAATATTTTGATTTCGTTTCGGAATTTCCCACGGGAAAATTTGCAGGAGATGCTAAAGTCATGTATGAGGCATCACTGGTAGCGTTAGGACAAGATATAAATCAAAACCCAATACAATAATGATCGATTACAAAAAAAGTAAGGCCGCACCATCAACAGTTACTCAGGATCTGCGCGATATGAGTGAAGGAACTGCAAATATTTACCAGACAGTTATGGTTATCAGCAGAAGAGCAAACCAGATCAGCGTGGAAATGAAACAGGAACTTAACCGTAAACTTGAGGAATTCGCTTATTATACCGATAACCTGGAAGAGGTTTTCGAAAACCGTGAGCAGATTGAGATTTCAAAATTCTACGAACGCCTGCCCAAACCGACATTGATTGCACTTCAGGAGTATCTCGAAGACAGCATCTATTACAGGGTTTCTGAACCCGTGAAAATCGAAGAAGAACCGGAAGCGAACTAAATTTACTATGAACTTAAAAGGAAAAAAAATACTTCTTGGAATAACCGGTAGTATTGCTGCTTATAAGTCGGTTTTCCTTCTTCGTCTCTTAATCAGGGAAGGAGCTGAGGTTAAGGTACTTCTTACTCCCTTTGCTGATAAATTTGTAACGAAAGGCACTCTTGCCGCGTTATCAACTCACCCTGTACTTTCAGATTTTTTTAAAGAGGATGGAACCTGGAATAGTCATGTTGATCTGGGTAATTGGGCTGATCTGTTTCTGATTGCCCCGGTTACTGCAACCACAATGGCTAAAATGGCCTGCGGACAGGCCGATAACCTCCTTGTAGCAACCTACCTGGCAGCCAAATGCCCGGTAGTATTTGCACCGGCAATGGACGTCGATATGTACAAACATCCCGCTACTCAGAAAAATATCAGCATTCTGCAATCTTATGGTAATATTCTTATTGATCCGGTCAGCGGGGAACTTGCATCGGGGCTTTACGGTAAAGGAAGACTGGAAGATCCTGAAGTAATTATTCAGAAAATTCTTCCCGTGCTCTTTCCTGAAAAAAAAAACTTGAAGCCAAACGTATCCTGATTACAGCAGGACCCACCTACGAACCTATCGATCCTGTTCGCTTCCTCGGAAACCATTCTTCCGGTAAAATGGGATTTGCCATTGCTGAAGTATGTGCTGATGCCGGCGCCGAAGTTATTTTAGTAAGCGGTCCCGTATCCCTCGATATAAAAAATTCAGATATTAAGTTAATACGTGTGGAAACTGCGGCGCAGATGTATTCAGAATGCCTGAATTATTTTTCTTCATGCGATGCTGCAATTTTATCGGCTGCTGTGGCTGATTTTTCCCCGGCAGAAACATTAAGTAAAAAGGTAAAGAGAGATAAATCAGACTGGAGCATAACGTTTAAACCTACTAAAGATATAGCGGCTGAACTGGGCGCGATGAAAACCACACGTCAGATCCTGGTAGGGTTTGCACTTGAAACAGACAATGAAACAGAACATGCACGCGAAAAACTGAAACGTAAAAATTTTGATTTTATCGTATTAAATAGCCTCAATGACCCAGGTGCCGGCTTCGGAACCGATACGAATAAGGTAAGCATTATTGACAAAAACAATAATATTGATAATTTTGAGTTAAAATCAAAGCAGGAAGTTGCGGTTGATATTGTAAACAAATTAATAGCCGTAATGAGGTGATTATGAAGAAAAGTATAGGAATATTCGCACTTTTAACACTTTTTAACTTTGCAGAAGCTCAGGAATTAAAATGCAACGTGCAGGTGGTTAGTCAGCAGATCCAGGGTACGAACAAACAGGTGTTCGAAACTCTGCAGAATGCCATTTATGAGTTTATGAATAACAAAGTATGGACCAATCATGTTTATGGAACCGAAGAGCGCATAGAATGCAACCTGATGTTTAATATACAGGATCAACTTTCAGCAGACGAATTCCGGGGTACTTTGCAGATACAGTCGCGCCGGCCGGTTTTCAATACAAACTATTTTACGGTAATGCTGAATTATATGGATAACGATATTCAGTTCCGCTATATCGAGTTTGAGCCTCTCGAGTTTGACCCTACGGTACATATCTCCAATCTCACCTCCATTCTTGCTTATTACGCTTATTTAATAATAGGACTCGATTACGATTCTTTCGGATTTGAGGGAGGTACGCCTTACCTTCAGGCAGCGGAAAAAATCGTGGATAATGCCCAAAATGTACCAGAAAAAGGGTGGAAACCTTTTGATAACACCAGTCATAAAAACCGTTACTGGCTTGTTAAAGATTTTCTGGATAGCGACTATGCACCTTGTCGTGAGTTTATTTACCGATACCATCGACAAGGTCTCGATATGATGGATGCCAAGGCTGTTGAAACCCGCGCGGAAATAGCAAATAATCTTGAACTGCTGCAAAATGTTTACCGTAAAAAGCCGGATCCTTTTATGCATCCGATGCATGTTCTTTTTGACGCGAAAGCCGATGAGTTTGTAAACGTTTTTTCTGAATCATTTCCGGAGGAACGGGCCCGGGTTGCCGCTTTACTGAATGAAATTGATCAGGCTAATGCTGCCAAATATAAAGCGATAGTGGAAAGTAAAAAATAACACTACCCAAAGAAGAATCTATGATCCGGTCACTCTCGGTTAGTAATTACGCTATCATTGAAGAATTGGAGATTCAGTTTTCCGGTGGACTCACCACAATTACCGGGGAAACAGGCGCCGGGAAATCCATTTTGCTTGGAGCGCTGGGACTGATTCTTGGAAACCGGGGCGATGCAGCCGTTCTTAAAAATAAAGAGTTGAAATGTGTGGTGGAAGGGATCTTCCGGTTTCATAATAATAAATTCAATTCTTTTCTTGAAAGCAATGAAATAGAACCGGATGAAACGGTTATACTCCGCAGGGAAATCAATCCGAATGGCAAATCCCGTTCATTTATCAACGACTCACCGGTTAGCCTGCAGATCCTCAAAGAAGCCGGTGATTTCCTTATCGATATACATTCGCAGCATGAAAACCTTGATCTGAACCATAATCTTTACCAGCTTGGAGTTTTGGATGTATATTCCTCATCAGCCGGAATGCTCGAAAATTACCAGGTTGAATATCGCAAATTCATTGCAATTTCAAAGGAACTTGAAGGTCTAAAAACGGAAGCGGAAAAAGCTCAAGCAGAACTTGATTTTTTAAAGTTTCAGTTTACCGAACTCGACCAGGCAAAGATCAGGTCCGGGGAATCGGAAGAACTTGAACAGCAGATGGAAACGCTTAGTCATGCAGAGGAAATAAAAACCGGCCTGTATTCAGTTTACCAGGCGATTTCGGGGGAGGAAACCAACGTGGTAAATAAACTTAAGGAAACGGAAAGCACACTTGTCCGGTTAGAAAAATTTTATCCATCGGCCTCCACTTTAAGACAAAGAATTGTTAGCACCATAATTGAACTCAGGGATATCAGCTCAGAAATAGAAAAGCTGGCCGACAAAACAGAAGTTGATCCTGCAGCTCTTGAAAAGATTCAGGAAAGGCTGAACCTGCTGTACTCGCTTCTTCAGAAACACCGTGTAAAAGGCATGGAGGAGCTGATTAAATTGAGGGATGAGATGGATGATCGTATTCTTTTCTTAAGTTCTGCTGAATTCAGAATCAATGATCTTGAGAAGGAAATGAAAATCCTCGCAATCCGATTAAAAGATCTTGCTGTAATACTTTCAGCACAACGGAATAAGGCTATTCCCTCCATGGAGAAGACAATCGTTGAACTCCTTGTACAACTTGGTATTCCTAACGCTCAGTTTAAAATACAAAATGAAACTGCGGATGATTTCGGATTATATGGAATTGATTCAGTGAAATTCCTGTTTACGGCAAATCGTAAGACCGATCTTCAGGATATCGCGAAAATTGCATCAGGTGGTGAGCTGTCAAGACTAATGCTGAGCATCAAATCGCTTATTTCAGGATCCCTCGGACTACCCACAATCATTTTTGATGAGATTGATACCGGTGTATCAGGTGAGATAGCCTATCGCGTAGGCAAGATCATGAAAGAGATGTCGGCCGACCGCCAGGTTTTCGCCATAACTCATCTCCCGCAGGTAGCCGCAAAAGGTGATCAGCATTTCCTGGTCTTTAAAGATGAAAAGGAATCAGGTACGCGTACTGAAATCCGTCAGCTTGATAAAAATGGCAGACTGGTGGAGATCGCCCGGATGCTGAGCGGTGAACAAACTACCGAAGCAGCGATGGCAAATGCTAAGGAATTACTTGGGTAATGTGGTAAAGTGAATGGGTAAATGGGTGAATGAGTAAATGTGTTGAATCTAACTTTTCTACAAGAATATTTGTTACCCATTCACTCATTTACCCATTTACTCATTCACCCATTTACCCATTCACTCATTTACCCATTCACTCATTTACCCATTTACTCATTCACTCATTATTCATTCACTCTTTTTCAATCACATTCTTCGAAGCTCTTATTATACTGTGTAATGGCTTTGTACGACATCCCCATACTTGAAAATCCTCCATCGTGAAACAGGTTTTGCATCGTAACCTTTTTTGTCAGATCGGAGAACAGGGTTATACAATAGTTAGCGCAATCTTCGGCATCGGCGTTACCAAGGGGCGACATTCTCTCGGTAAAGTCGATAAGGGTATCGATTCCCGAAACCCCGCTACCTGCGGTAGTACGGGTAGGTGACTGGGAGATGGTATTAATACGGATTTTCTTATCGCGGCCGTAGATATAGCCAAAACTGCGGGCAATCGATTCGAGCAACGATTTTGCATCGGCCATATCGTTATAGCCAAACAAAGTTCTTTGCGCGGCTACATAACTTAATGCCACAACAGATCCCCAATCATTGATTGCATCCATTTTGCGCGCAACCTGGAGCATTTTGTGGAAAGAAAGGGCTGAAATATCGAGGGTTTTTAAAAAATTGGGATAATCGATCTTATCGTAGGGAATACCTTTCCTGACATTGGGCGACATCCCGATGGAGTGTAAAATAAAATCTATTTTTCCTCCATAAATTTCCATGGTTCTCTGAAATACTTTTTCAATGTCAGCAACACTTGTGGCATCAGCATGAATAACCTCAGAACCGGTCTTTTTCGCTAATTCATCCAGAGTACCAAGCCTGAGAGCCACGGGTGTATTGGAAAGAGTGAATTGTGCACCCTCTTCATGAGCTTTTTCAGCTACTTTCCAGGCTATAGACTGGTTATTTAGGGCGCCAAAAATGATACCTTTTTTCCCTTTGAGAAGATTGTATGACATACTTTTAATGAATTGGTTAATTTTGCGGCAAAGATAGGCCAAAAGGTTTTAAGGGCAAATATTATTTAGAATTATTTAAAATAAAGATGACTTCCGAAGCTGGCCTTACTGGTCTTTTTTAGAGAGAAATATTCCAGGTCAATTTATTATTACTGCATTTTGATTTCACCGGAATTGTTAGTTAATTTAATCCGTGATTAACTTAACTGTAACACTCAATGGTGGCAAAAATTCTATTGGTGGCATTTTACCTGCTTTTCCCGGCGCTGGTTATCTATATGGGTAATACCTATTCGTTTATCCGAAAAATCGGATCCATTGTAATATGTTATATAGTGGGATTATTGGTGGGAAATACAGGCATCCTCCCAGGAAACCTGGAGGGTATGCATGATATTCTCACTTCTGTGACGGTGCCCCTCGCTATTCCGCTTTTATTATTTTCCGAAGATATCCGTAAATGGATTAAAATGGCCCGGACGACCTTTATTTCAATGCTTCTCGGGCTTTTGTCAGTAGTCATCATGGTCGTTGCCGGGTATTTCATTTTACGGGCAAACATGCCAGAAGCCTGGAAAATTTCCGGTTTACTCATAGGTGTTTATTCAGGAGGTACGCCAAACCTGGCTGCTATTGCTACTATGCTGGATGTTGATAATGAAATATACATTCTGACTCATACTGCAGATCTTGTTGTCGGTGCATTTGTTTTGCTGTTCCTGCTTACTTTTGCACAGCGATTCTTTCTTCTCTACATGCGACCGTTCAAATCGCCCGATGGGATTGAATTTCAAAATCATACTTCGGAAATGGTTGATGAATTTGAATCTTATGATGGTTTCTTCTCAAAGCCAATACTGAAACCTCTTTTAAAAGGATTAGGTCTTACTGTACTTATTTTTGCTATCGGGGGAGGTTTGAGTATGCTGGTTTCGAAAAACAATCAAACCGTAGTTGCCATTCTTACTATAACGACACTTGGAATAATCTCATCCACATTCCCATCGGTTAACAGTATTAAAAAAACTTTTCAGCTCGGGATGTATTTTATCCTGGTATTTAGTCTTGTAGTAGCTTCTATGGCTAACCTGGGTGAGATGTTCAATAGCAATAATTCAACGTTCCTGTTGTCTGTTTTTATATATATTCTGCTGGCAGTAGTGGGATCACTGTTGCTTCATTCACTTCTTTCCTGGATATTTAAAATTGATGTCGATAATTTCCTGATTACTTCAGTTGCACTTTCCATGTCACCTCCATTTGTACCGGTCGTTGCTGCTGCTCTAAAGAATAAAATGATTGTGATTTCCGGACTAATAATAGGGATTATCGGGTATGCAATTGGGAATTATCTTGGAGTGATTGTGGCTTATGCACTTAAGTACTTTAATTAGGTTTTAAATGTATGTAAATGCAAATCCGCTGAGTTTGGTAAAAATGCAGATAAACCGCGTTCCCATTGCGCCTTTGCGGCCACGCAATGGCCTGACCAGCGCTTATATTCATTTAATCCTATATTAATTAAAATGCGTTTGCTTATTTATAATATCAAAAAACTTCTTCAGGTTGCAAATCACTCCCCTGAGTATCGATCCGGAAAGGAAATGCAAATCCTCCCTTCCCTCGAAAATGCTTTTTTGTATTGTGAAGATGAAAAAATAACCGGTTTTGGTTTGATGAAGGACATGCCTTCAGAATATCTTTCGTCTGAAACTGTTTTTGATGCAACCGGAAGAATAGTTTTTCCTGCTTATTGCGATCCGCATACCCACCTTGTTTATGCAGGGAGCAGGGAAATGGAATATATTGATAAAATTAAAGGTCTCAGCTATGAAGAGATCGCGAAAAGGGGAGGGGGAATACTAAATTCTGCTAAATTATTACATCAAACTTCTGAGGAAGAACTATTTGAGCAATCTGCTGCAAGAGTCCGCTCGATCATGATCCAGGGAACAGGTTCGGTTGAAATTAAAAGTGGATATGGCTTAAATCTTATTGATGAGCTCAAGATGTTAAGAGTAATAAGCAGGATCAGGGATGAATTTCCATTAACAGTTAAAGCAAATTTTCTGGGCGCTCATACGGTTCCGGAAAAGTACATAAACAAAAGGGACAAGTATATTGATATGCTGATCGGTGAAATGATCCCGGCAGTAGCAAAGGCCAATCTTGCTGATTTTATTGATGTTTTCTGCGATACAGGGTTTTTTACCCCGGAAGAAACCTCAAAGATTCTTATTGCCGGAATTCAGAACGGACTCCGCCCAAAGATTCATGCCAATGAACTGGGCTTCTCAGGAGGGATCCAGGTTGGTGTGAAGCACAAAGCCCTTTCCGTGGATCATCTTGAATACACCGGGGATGATGAAATCAGAGTTTTGCTGAATAGCAGGACCATGCCAACCCTGCTTCCGGGCGCCTCATTTTTCCTGGGGATTGGATATGCCCCGGCACGTAAAATGATCGATGCCGGCCTGCCGCTGGCTCTTGCATCCGATTTTAATCCCGGGTCATCCCCTTCAGGAAATATGAGTTTTATTTTTTCCCTTGCCTGCATAAAACTACGGATGCTTCCTGAAGAAGCTCTGAATGCCCTGACTCTTAATTCTGCTTTTGCAATGGGAATTGAATCAACAAGCGGAAGTATCAGCGCTGGTAAATACTCCTCTTTCATCATTACCCGCAAAATTCCCGGACTGGAATTTATTCCGTATTCCTTCGGAACTGACCTTATTGAGCATGTTTTCTGCAAAGGACAATTGATCAGGTAATTCCATTAATTTACTAAATTTATAAATATAGCTCTGTGGCACTCTGTGCCGCACCTGTGTAACTCCGTGTGATTTTTATGAATAAAAAAT
>CAYGFI010000036.1:7872-33171 GCA_964349045.1 uncultured Chitinophaga sp. | reverse complement strand
AAGCTACGGTGACTTAAGGGTGACGGAGTTACGAAGGTTAAGAATTAATAAAATAAAAGGGTATTGAGGAGACTGTTTATAATCAACTGTTCACAGTTCAATTGTCGTTATTCACATAAAAAATTTGAAATATTAAATTATGAAGAACCTATTTGAAGACTTCCCATCCCGCGAGGAATTACTCGACTGGTATAGTAAAAATGGCAGTAATATGGTTCATGATGTAAATGGTCATTTTCACACGCCCTACTCATTCTCTGCTTTTAAAGATTTGAAACAGGTTTTTCAGATGGCTGAAAAAGAAAAGATTAATGTATTGGGTATTAATGATTTTTATACGGTAGCCGGATATGATGAATTCACAGAACTTAGCGAGACTTATAAAAAGTTTCCTTTATATAACATTGAATTCATGGGACTTTTAAGGTCTGAACAGGAGAAAGGAACCCGGGTAAATGATCCGGGTAATCCGGGCAGAATATATTTCTCAGGAAAAGGTATGGACTATCCGGTTGATCCGGATTCAAAATCCATACAAACGATCGCCCATTTAAGCCATGAGAGTCTGGCTCAGACCCGGGAAATGCTTGAAAAAACTTCTGCACATTTAATAAAAACTGATCCGAAATTATCTCTCAGCTTTGATGAAATCCTTATGAATCTTACAAAGGGAATGTTGCGTGAAAGGCATATTGCGAAGGCTATTCGTATAAAAGTTTTTGAACATTATAAAACGGATGAGGAAAAAAAGAAAATCTTTACGTCAATTTATGGTGGGAAAGAACCTATGACTGATCTTCAAAACTTTTCTGCACTGGAAGATGAAATTCGCAGCAGGATTTTGAAATCAGGCGGACCTGGTTTTGTAAAGGAAGATCCAAAAGCCTTCCTGGATGTTGAAGAAATTATTAAAACTATCACTGCAGCAGGAGGAATCCCAACCTACCCGGTATTGCTAGATGATAATACCGATAATTTTACCGAATATGAAAGGGATATGGAAACTCTGTTCACAGAGCTTACCAGCAGGAATATTTACTCTGTTGAGTTAATCCCGGGCAGAAATTCTTTTAGCAGACTTAAGGAATTCAGCTGCTTTTTTCACGACCGGAAATTCATTATAACTTTTGGTACCGAACATAATACTCCCGAAATGATTCCTCTTAAAATTGAAACAAGGGGAGGAAAACCACTTGATGAGGAATTAAAATCTATTTCATTTGAAGGAGCCTGTGTTATTGCAGCGCATCAATACTTACGCTCAAAAAAACTTTCCGGTTACATTAAAGAAAATGGCATCCCAAAGATTGAAGAACTCGATGAATTTATTGAACTGGGAAATGCAGTTATTGAATATTTTCAACAAAATTAAATTGGTCATGATCGGGTGATAAAGAAATCTATTTCAGCCGTAACTTGTCCCGATTTGACATGAAAGGTCACCATAACTTTAAAATCAAATTGTTATGATAAAAAAGGAGTTACCATTGAAGGAAAATATTATTGAGTTTATTCCTGTTATTCGCATGTTGCTTTCAGATACAAATCTGAAAATAGCCAGACTTCGTAGTAATACTATGATAAATTCCTTCTGCAATGACAGGAAAAAGCTTGAAAAGGCAATCAAAATCCATAACCATAAATATTTTACCCGGTGGGACGGTAAATACATCTTTCTTGATGATACATCCTTTCCTGCCATAATCATTACATCTTTCATAAGGGAACTGGAAGATTTCAGAGCGAATAATTCAGTCTCTCCAAAAATAGTTGTGCTAAAAGACTATGGTGTTCTTGCAGTAGAAGATAATGCTGTGGCTGCGAATAAAATTTTAGATGACTTTCAGAAATTAATTGGGGGTGCGAATCAAAAAGACTTAAACAAGAATAAGAAAAAAGTTGATTTGATTAAAGATACTGATAATGAAATAAATCTGGGCGTTTTGAGTCAAAAAATTTGTATAGTTACCGGGGGAGCGCAAGGTTTCGGAGAAGGAATTTCCCGAAGTCTGTTACTTGAAAATGCTAATCTTGTAATTGCTGACCTGAACGAGGAAAAGGGCCTGATTACCACCACACAGCTTAAAGAACTCTGTAATAATAACAGTCTGGACTTTGTAAAGACTGATGTTTCAAATCCTGAGTCGGTAAGAAATCTCATCGTTGAAACTGTTAAAAATTATGGTGGAATCGATCTTTTCGTTTCGAATGCAGGTATTCTGAAAGCAGGCGGACTGGAAGAAATGGATCCCGCAAGTTTCGAACTGATGACAAAAATTAATTATGAGGGATATTTCCTTTGTACCAAATATGCATCATCTGTTATGAAGCTTCAATCAAAATATAAAGATGGATATTATTCCGATATCATACAGATCAACTCCAAGTCGGGTCTTAAAGGTAGTAACCGTAATTTTGCCTATGCGGGCGGAAAATTCGGGGGTATTGGACTTACCCAGTCTTTTGCTTTGGAGCTTGCACCCTATCGGGTTAAGGTTAATGCTATATGCCCGGGTAACTTTTTCGAAGGTCCATTGTGGTCTGATCCTCAAAAGGGACTGTTTGTTCAGTACCTGAAAGCCGGAAAAGTAGCGGGTGCAAAAACAATTGCAGATATAAAGCGTTATTACGAAAAACAGGTTCCGCTTGGCCGCGGATGCAGGGTTCAGGATGTTATGAAAGCGATTGTTTACATCGTTTCACAGGAGTATGAGACGGGACAGGCGATACCGGTGACCGGGGGACAGGAGATGCTTAGTTGAGAGGGGAGGACGTGGCGAGGTAACGAGGTAACGAGGTAACGAGGTAATGAGGTAACGAGGTAATGAGGTAACGAGGTAACGACGTGAGGACGAATGTTATCATGGTATGCCATGATAGTTGTAGATTTTAATTTACCCGACATCACGTCATCACGTTGTCACGTCAGTCACGATCTAGAAAAATGATTTAAAATAAAAATTATCAATAAGAACTAAAACAGGACATGAAAACAAAAGCAGTAAGAATATACGGAAAAGACGATTTACGTTTGGAAGAATTTGAACTTCCGGAAATGAATGATAATGAGATTTTAGCAGAGGTGATCTCAGACAGTATTTGCATGTCGTCATATAAAGCTACAAAACAGGGTTCAGATCATAAGCGAATACCTGATGATGTCCATATTAATCCGACCATGATAGGTCATGAATTCAGCGGGATCATTAAAAGTGTAGGTAAAAAATGGCAGAAAAAGTTTAAGCCAGGCGATAAGTTTTCCATTCAACCGGCCTTGAATTACAAAGGGAGCCTTGATGCACCGGGATACTCATACCGCTGGATTGGTGGTGATGCCACTCATGTATTGATACCAGCCGAAGTCATGGAAATGGACTGCCTTTTACCGTACCACGGTAAGGAGTTCTTCCTGGCTTCCCTATCGGAACCCATGTCATGTGTTATTGGCGCTTTCCACGCGAATTACCACACCCGATCAGGATCTTATTTTCATGAAATGGGTATCAAAGAAGGTGGTAATCTGGCTATTCTTGCAGGAGTTGGTCCGATGGGACTCGCGGCAATTGATTACGCCCTGCATTGCGATCGTAAACCAGATTTGATGGTTGTGACCGACATTGATCAAAACCGTCTTGACAGGGCTGCCAGGTTGCATAGTCCTGATGAAGCTGCCAGGCTGGGAATTAAATTAACCTATGTTAACACCTCCAATGCTGTCACTGCAGTTCAGGATCTTAAAACCATTACCGGTGGAAACGGGTATGACGATGTTTTTGTTTTTGCCCCGGTAAAGCAGGTTGTTGAACAGGCAGATCAGATCCTGGGTTTCGATGGATGCCTGAATTTCTTTGCAGGTCCATCCAATCCGGAGTTTAGGGCAGAACTCAATTTTTATAACGTACATTATGCATTTACTCATATTGTCGGGACAAGTGGCGGGAATACCGATGATATGAGGGAAGCTTTGGAAATGATGGCCAACGGGAAAATTAATCCGGCCGGAATGATAACTCATATCGGGGGATTGGATGCCGTGATTAAGACCACCAAAAATTTACCCGATATCCCCGGTGGAAAAAAACTAATGTACACCCATAAGAAGTTCCCTTTAGTTTCACTGGAAGAGCTTTCGGCAAAGAGTATTGAATTCCCTTTTATGGCCGAATTGGACAGAATGGTAAAGAAAAACGGAGGGCTGTGGTCGTTAGAAGCAGAAATGTACCTTATGGAAAATGCTCCTTCCATCTGATTTAATATTCCGGTTAAGAACAAAAATGGCAGACATTGACGAGCCTGCCATTTCGTAACCATTTTACAACTTTTTAAATACTCTTTATTTAGCCGGAAAGTTAATTAAACCACTGATATCTTTCTGACGAACTTTGTACAATTCAGTGTATTTACATTTCTGGCAAGACAGGTAGGTGAACTTCCTGTTGTGAACTTCGATTATCCTGGTCCAGAAGCTACCAACTGTCCATATTTCACCAATTTCATACTGCTTATTACCACATTTTGGGCAGGAATACTTTAGTATTGGGTTCATATTTGTTCTTTAACAGGTTTATTTCTTTTTCATGCGGTTAGCAAATTTTTTTGAGATATAATTATCATAGCTCATGCAGACTTCAGCTGCGAAGGAGGTTCCGTTTGCCATTATTTTTTCCATGATATTTACAGGTAGGTGTTCCATTTCTTTTTTACTTACCGAATCATGTGCCAGGGTCCAGATCAGACCTGCATTGAAATTATCTCCGGCTCCAATGGTGCTTACGGTTTCAATAGCCGGTACTGATGCAGAAATTGTATTGTGGCGGGACATCATAAGGACATCATGGTGGTTGGCTGTATAAATCAGATTTCCACAACCGTTATCCATTACGATATCAAAAGCATCCATTGAACTGCCGACTCCGAATATCATACAAAAATCCTCATCGGAACCTCTAACTATATCTGAAAATGCAATGTTTTCAAGAATAAAGGGTTCCAGTTTTTTTAAGTCATGCAGATGTGGTTTTCTGAAATTAGGATCATAGATAATAATACAACCCTTTTCTTTAGCTTGCTTTAACAATTTTAGCATTGCAGGTCTCAGACTTTTAGTTATGGCAAAGAAACTGCCAAAAAGTACAATATCTCCTGCCATGAAATCCACTACAAGCGAATCAAGACGCTTTTCCGGAAAATCTTTGTAGAAAGTATATGTCGCATCATTCTTTTCGTTCAGAAAAGCAATGGCTATAGCTGTCTTTTGGTTTGTGTACCGTTCAATATAATCAGTGGAAACACCATTTTCAGAAAGAAAACTAATAATATTTTCACTGATTTTATCTTGCCCCATATCCGACACAAAGTTTACATCCAGACCAAGTCTTCCAAGGCTTACCGATGTATTTAGCATTGAGCCTCCTGCCTTTCCTGCAATCGGCTTCGAGTCTTTAAAGATAATGTCATAAACAGTTTCTCCGATAGTGAAAATTCTTGGCATGCTTATATGGATTATTGTTATTATAGACGATCATTAAGGTTACGGAGTTACGGAGTTACGGAGTTACGGAGTTACGGAGTTACGGAGTTACGGAGTTACGATGTCTATTACCCCGTAACCTCGTAACCTTTCATCACTTCACCAATTTCGAAATAGCTTTAAAAATTTCTGTCCCGCTCGTGCGGGCTAATTCAAACAATATTGATTCGAGGCTTGAAATAATAGCTCCCTCCTGCCTCAATCTTTCAATGGCTATGTGTTTATCATTCAGATTTCGCGAAGAAACACAATCTTCAACAACAACAGGCTGATAACCTGCCTGAAGTAAATCAATGGTGGTTTGCAAAACACAGACGTGAGTTTCAATCCCGCACAAGATAACATTTTTCTTTTCTGATTGTTGAAGCCTTTTTAAAAAAACAGGTTCATCGCAGCAAGAGAATGTCATTTTTTCAATAGCTGAACAATCACTAAATAACTTTTGAAGAGATGGAATAGTATCCCCTAAACCCTTTGAATATTGCTCTGTAACCAAAACAGTAATCTCAAGTATTTTAAGCCCTGTGATCAGCTTTGATACTTTTAGTTCAAGTTGTTCCTTTTCCTGCATGTGAGGAAAAAGCTTCTCCTGAAAATCAATAAGAAGTCCGATTGTATTTTCTTTGAGAATTCTCATAACAAATTGGCAGCATTTCTTGATTTCTGTCCAAGGTATCCCCCATGATGCCTTTTGGCATAATCGGAATGGGAAAAACCAATTTTCTTCATTTCAAGAACAACAAGAATATCGCCGATAACTGTCATGGTGGTGGTAGAAGTGGTTGGAGTTAATCCAAGAATACAAACTTCCTTCGGGTTCCCTGTAAAGATGCTTACTTCGGCAACTTTGGTCAATTCTCCGTCAGGATTTCCGGTTATAACGATCAGGGGAATATTATCAAAGAGGTTATGTGTAAGCTCAACCAATTCAATTATTTCACGGGTTTTCCCGGAATTGGAAAGTACCAGGAGTAAATCATTTTCACGGATTACGCCCAGATCTCCATGCTGCGCTTCGCTGGGATGAAGGAAAACTGCCGGTGTCCCGGTAGAACTAAGCGTAGTGGCTATATTTTCAGCTATCTGACCGGCTTTACCCATCCCACTCGCGATAACTTTTCCTCCCTCTTTATGAACTTTTTGATAAATCAGGTCAACTGCTTTGATAAAGCTTTCGGAAACGGGTATATTCCGGATGGCTTCAGATTCCTTATTGAGGAGGTTTACAATTTCAAGGAGAATTTCAGAATTTGCGGACATTTGTATAGCTTAAAGTTTTGCGGCAATGAATTTTTCAAGTTTTACCAGATCTTCTGTAAACTTACGGATCCCTTCGGATAGTTTTTCAACAGCCATTGCATCTTCGTTATGCATCCACCGGAATGATTTCTCATCAAGATGAATTTCCTGCATATCTGAAAGTATTGCCTTTTGTGGATCAAGTTTTCTGTGGAGTTCATTATGATTACTTTCCAGCTCGGCTAAAAGAGCGGGAGAAATAGTTAAAAGATCGCAACCTGCCAGTTCAATAATTTCCCCGATATTGCGGAAGCTGGCACCCATTACCTCAGTTTTATAACCGAACTTCTTGTAATAATTATAAATGTAATTCACCGAATGAACTCCGGGATCTTCAATGGCAGGTATGGCTTCGACCCCAAGATTTTTTTTATGCCAGTCATAAATCCGGCCAACAAACGGAGAAATAAGCTGAACTCCCGCCTCGGCACAAGCAATTGCCTGGGCTTTACTGAAAAGAAGTGTGAGATTGTTATGGATACCTTCCTTCTCAAGTATTTCTGCTGCCCTGATTCCCTCCCAGGTACTTGCCAGCTTTATTAATATTTTCTCACGTGAGATATCGTTTTCCTCATATAAACCAATAATTTTACGGGCTCTGGCCAGACTACCTTCAACATCAAAAGAAAGACGGGCATCGACCTCAGTGGAGACTCTTCGCGGTACTATTTTTAATATTTCCATACCAAAATTAACGGCCAGTTTATCCATACTCTCTGTTAATCTTGTTTCAAAGCTGTTTCCTTTTTTTCTGCCGTAGCCAACAGCAGCATCCACCAGGTAAGCATATTCTTTTTTCTGAGATGCGGCAAATAGTAATGAAGGATTTGTAGTAGCATCAATTGGCTTAAATTGTGCTATGCTTTCAAAATCACCGGTGTCGGCTACAACCTGAGTGTATTGTTTGAGCTGTTCAAGAAGGTTCATTTTAACAAGTTTATTTATGAATAACAAAGTTAAAGCTTATTTGATAATATACTAATTTGAAAATGTGTCAATTTGAAATTAAAAGGTATCCATAAATTCAAAATCTTCTATCTTTACGGGCAAACTTATATATTTCGATATTATGAAATCAATGATGCTCACCGGGATCCGGCAAATGAAAATATTTGAAATTCCCGATCCACAGATTACCAATAATACTGATGTACTTATAAAGATGAAAACTCTTGGTGTTTGCGGCTCGGATGTTCATTATTTCAATCATGGCAAAATCGGGGGTCAGATTGTACAGTATCCTTTCCCTGTAGGCCATGAGGGTGCCGGAGAGGTTATTGCTATTGGAAAAGCAGTAAAGAGAATCAGAGTAGGACAGCGCATCGCAATTGAACCTGCTATGTCCTGTGGAAATTGCGATCAATGCCTGTCGGGCCGACCCCATACGTGCCGCGAACTAAAATTCCTGGGCTGTCCCGGTCAGGCAGACGGCTGTCTGAGCGAGTATATTATAATGCCTGATACCAGTTGTATCCCTATTTCTGACAAACTCAGTTTCGATCAGGCTGCTATTTCTGAACCACTCGCCATTGGTGTATATGCGGTGAAGCAGTCTGTTTCGATGAAAGGGGCTATAATCGGAATCCTCGGTTTTGGGCCTATTGGCATGAGTGTGCTTTTGCCTGCAGTGTCACAGGGAGCAGATAAGGTATATGTAACTGATAAAATTGATAAACGTCTGGAAATTGCCAAAAAATGCGGGGCGACATGGACAGGAAATCCTGATAAAGAGGATGTTATTTTGTCAATAAAAGAAAAGGAGCCCCTTTTGCTGGATGTGGTTTTTGAATGTTGTGGTAAACAGGAAGCCATCGATCAGGCCATAGAAATGCTCAAACCCGGAGGAAAACTGATGATAATCGGCATTCCTGAATTCAATCGCTGGTCGTTCAGCGTTGACAAACTAAGGCACAATGAAATCACAATTACCAATGTAAGAAGACAGGTAAATTGCGTGGAGGCCGCGCTGGAAATGATGGAAGATGGAAGGATTGATATAGGACTGATGCCAACTCACCGTTTCAGCTTCGAAGACACTCAGAAAGCATTTGAGTTAGTTGCAGGGTATAAGGACGGCGTAATGAAGGCAATGATTGATTTTTAATGAATACTGAAAAATGAGGATTGTCGACTGTAAGTATCATAATTTACTAATATTCAAAAACTGGGAACTTCAGCAAATTAATTACTTCCTTAATATCCCGGGTTTCCATCAAAGACGCCCTAAGACTGGCTGCCCCGGGAAAGCCTGAAAGATATATTTTAAAAAATCGCCGAAGAATTGCAAAGTTTTTGGTGCTACCCCATTGTTGAGTGAAAAGTTCAGTATGTTTC
Source organism: uncultured Chitinophaga sp. (assembly GCA_964349045.1). GTDB lineage: Bacteria > Bacteroidota > Bacteroidia > Bacteroidales > JACJXF01. The sequence goes on along the minus strand of CAYGFI010000036.1, from coordinate 24,008 downwards.
AGAAGTATGCTTATTTTTTCATCAGGGGATTTTTCACCGGGCTGATCTGAAAACAACCATGGATTGGAAAAAATTCCCCTGCCGATCATAACTCCGTCAACATGGTAAAGTTTTGTCTTTTCAAGGGCATCCGGAATGCTCATAATATCTCCATTTCCAAGGATCTTAGACTTTTTCCCCATCTTATTTCGCAGAACAACTGCTTTTGAAATCTCTTTCCAGTCAGCAATTCCTTCAGATTGCATTTTCCGGGTTCTTCCATGAATAATGATTGCCGATGGTTCTTCTGAAAGAAGGTTTTCAATCCAGCTTTCTGTTTCAATTGTATTATATCCTATACGGGTCTTTACACTTACCGGCAGACCTGAACCTTCTTTAGCTGCCTGTATTACTTCCCTTGCCAGATCCGGTTGAAGAATTAGCGCTGAACATCCACCCTGGTTTACAATCTTCTTAACAGGACATCCCATATTAATATCGATCCCGTCAAAAGAATAGTTATTGTGCAAAATTTGCGCTGCTTTATAAAAGTTTTCCGGGTCAGATCCCCAGAGTTGGGCAATTATTTTCACATTCTTTTCATTCAGCAATTTTCTTTCTCCGGGGGATACTTTTAATCTCTGACTTACGACTTCCCTACCCTTAGTATGAAGCAAACCATCGGCCGAAGTAAATTCAGTTAAAAGAAGATGAAGCTTCTCTCCTGAAGACACAGACAATAAAAGCTCACGGAAAACAGTATCAGTAACGTCCTCCATCGGCGCCAGGGCGTAGATGGGAGTCTCTATGTTTTGCCAGAAGTCCAAATTTAAAATTTTGATGAGATATTAAAATGAAAGGTGTATTCTTTTATTGATTGAGGAACGCTTCCTGTGACTACTAAAAATCTTACTATTGAAATATTTTTCTTTGAATAACTGTCGGTATTGCTTTCGGTCTTCCGGGAGCAAGCCTAAAATATGGCTGCATTCTTCGGAACAACAGGCATTAAATTTAACACGGCATTCCTCACACTGAATAAAAAGAAGATGACAATCTTCGTTGGTGCAATTTACATGAGTATCGCATAACCTGCCACACTGATGACAGTGACTAATAATTTCATTTGTAATTCTTTCACCCAGGCGGTTATCAAAAACGAAATTCTTGCCCTTAAACTTTGACTCGAGTCCCAGCTTCCTGATTTGCCGGACATATTCAAGAATGCCACCATACAATTGGTTCACATCCATGAATCCCTTGTGCCTCAGGAAAGCGCTTGCTTTTTCACAGCGTATCCCTCCTGTGCAATACAGAAGTATTTTTTTATCTTTTTTATCTTTCAGAATATTTTCAGTCATTTCAAGTTCCTCACGGAATGTATCCGCATCCGGGCAAATCGCGTTGTTAAAACGGCCCACTTCACTTTCGTAATGATTTCTCATATCCACAACAAGAGTATCAGGCTGATCCAGAAGATTATGAAACTCCAGAGCTGAAAGATGTCTTCCCACATTCATGAAATCATACTCGTCTTCAGACAGACCATCAGCAACTATCTGTGGCCGGAGCTTTACAGTAAGTTTATAGAATGATTTTCCATCATCTTCAATGGCATATCGAACCGGGATATCGCGGAGAACCTCATGATTTTTGAGCCTTGAAATAAATTCATCATGAAAATGCGCCGGAATGCTCATTTGGGCATTTATGCCCTCACGGGCAATATAGATTCGCCCAAAGCAATTTAATGCTGACCACTCCGAGTATAGCAAATCACGAAACTCCCGGGGATCGCTAATACGAATATAGCGATAAAACGAAACTGTAATACGGCTGAAGGTTTCTTTCAAAAGTTTTTTTTCAGCTCTTCCGAATTTATCCTGTTATGTAAAATCATAAATAGAAGTTGATCAAGGCTGCAAATTTACATGGAAAATTACATATATCACAATGACAACCAATAGTTTATATGATTTTCGGATTAAAAGGTCTTATTTTATTTATATACAGGGTTTTACGAATAAAATTATACAGGCAATTTACATATTACAATGAACCTGAGTAAACCTTTACATGGCAGGCATCATATTTCAAATGCTATTTTCATATAAAAGAATCTGATAAACCTGCCTTATTACCTGGAAACTTACCAGTGCCAAAACATAATTTTTAACTTTTTAGGGGGTATGTCGTGTATTATTACATTATTTTGAATCTATACTTCATTTTTTATGGGGGGTATAAAATTATTTTTGCATTTATTTAAATTTTATACTCTATTTTTTTGGGGGTATAAAATATATTTATACTTTTGTCCCGAAACAAATTGTTATAAACCATAAAAATTTATGATTATGAAAACAAATCTATTCTCAGGAGCGCTTATAGCGCTCATCATGATTATTTTCCCTTTAGTTCCTCTTAATGCACAGGAAGAGGAAGAAACATCCCCATTTTCCACGGGTGCGGATATTGTAAGCTCATATGTATGGCGTGGAAGTAAAATTGGAACCGGACCGAATATCCAACCTTCTGTAAAATTCTCAACTGGTGGCCTTACTCTTGGGGCATGGGGATCATACAGTTTTCATGATTTCGGTGACCTTGCCGAAACCGATCTGTATGCCTCATATGCTTTTGATTTCGGTCTGAGTCTTGGTCTTACCGATTACTATTACCAGGGTTATCCTTTTTTCAGCTATTCAGGTGATACTGCCAGTCATGCCTTTGAGATAAATATTGGATATACGATCAAGAGTTTATCTCTTTCTGCAAATTATATACTTAATGATGCTTCAATGGGTGGACCTGCCAACAAACCCGGTGGCGGAGATTTATATTTTGAAGTGAATTATACATTTGAAAATTTCGGAGTGTTTGCAGGTGCAGGAAATGGATGGCATACAGCAGACAATGATGCCGGTGAGGATGTATTCGCGCTATGCCACATTGGAATCAAGACCAGTAAAGAGTTGAAATTTACAGATACTTATTCTTTACCGGTATTTGGAGCGCTCTCAGTTAATCCTGATAAAGAAGAACTGAACCTGGTTGTTGGATTCAGCTTTTAATTATGGGAAAACAACGATTTACACGACTACTATAATTAATACATAAAAATTATGAAAAAAATTGAAGCAATAATTCGCAAAACCAAATTCGACGAGGTAAAGGAAGCCTTGAACAAAGCGGGTATTGAATTCTTCACCTTCTGGGAGGTAAGAGGAATTGGAAAAGCTTATGAAGAAAGGATATATAGAGGGGTTGCATACGACACAAGTACGATCGAACGTATTTTGATTTCTATTTACTGTCGCGAAAAATTCCTCAAACCAACCGTAGATGCCATCCTGGGTGCGGCTAAAACCGGAGAGATCGGTGATGGAAAGATATTTATATCAGATATCGCGGATGCTTATCGAATTCGAACCGGTGAAGAGGGGGATAAAGCATTGTATGTAGAAGGAGGAGAATAATAACTATTAAAAAATGGAAATCATGACAGATACTTTATTAATAGCTGATAAAATCGGCACAATGGAGACGGCGCTTGCCGATTATGCCTTTTCCCTGAACACTGTTTGGGTGCTTATTGCCGCAGCCCTGGTATTTTTTATGCAGGCCGGGTTTGCACTGGTTGAGGCAGGTTTTACCCGTTCAAAAAACACAACAAATATCCTCTTTAAAAACCTGATGGATTTTACCCTGGGAACCCTTACTTTCTGGGCCCTGGGTTTTGGAATAATGTTTGGTACCAACAACGGATTCATCGGGTCATTTGATCTTTTCAGCACAGGCTCATACAGAACCGATATGCCTGACATGGCATTTTTAATTTTCCAGACTGTGTTTGCAGCTACGGCTGCAACTATTGTTTCCGGCGCTATGGCAGAAAGGACAAAATTTAACGCCTACCTTATCTTTAGTGCGGTCATTTCACTGGTAATCTATCCCATTTCAGGACACTGGGCCTGGGGAGGGGGTTGGTTAAGCCAGCTGGCTGTACCTTTTCACGATTTTGCGGGTTCTTCGGTAGTTCATATGGTAGGAGGTTCCGCTGCGCTTATCGGAGCTACCGTATTGGGTCCCCGTATCGGGAAATATGGTAAAAACGGCGAAGTTAAGGCCATTCCCGGCCATAGTATTACCCTGGCAACCTTAGGTGTATTTGTTCTATGGATTGGTTGGTTTGGGTTTAATCCCGGTTCCCAGTTAGCTGCAGCCGGTGAAGTAAATGCAAAAGCAATTTCATTAATTTTTGTTACCACGAATATTGCTGCTGCAGGTGGCGCTCTTTCTACAATGATTTATATCTGGCTAAAATATAAAAAACCTACCCTCAGTATGACCCTGAACGGCGCCCTGGCCGGCCTGGTTGCTATTACTGCCGGATGTGATGCTGTTTCTCCCGGAGGAGCCCTGATAATTGGCCTTATGGCAGGATTTTTAGTTGTTTTATCCGTAGAATTTTTCGACAGGATCGTGAAAATTGATGATCCTGTTGGAGCTATATCAGTACATGGAGTAAACGGAGCTTTCGGAACCCTGATGGTTGGATTTTTCTCTACAAGTCAGGGTGTTTTTTACGGTCATGGCACTGCTCTTTTCAAAACACAGGCTATTGGAGTAGTTTCCATAGCAGCCTGGGCAATTGCTGCTTCTACTGTACTCTTCGTGGGTCTTAAGTATTTAAACGGCCTGCGGGTTGAAAAACGAGTTGAAGAGGAAGGGCTGGATGTATATGAGCATGGAGAGAGTGCATACAATATTTAATACCCGCTTCAGTTTGAACTTTAATAATCAAAATCGCCCGGAAATACTTCCGGGCGATTTTATTAATTTAAATGGGAAGGCAGCAGTTGTGAGTTTGAATTAAATCCAATAAATGTTTGTATTTTTCGGCAGCCCCGGTTCGTTCGGGCAGGGGTTCATTAAGTAAATCATAACCTGCAACAACAGGATTATCTTTATATCGTTCCACTAGTTTTAACCATAAACGGGTCAGTCTGTGTTCAAATATTGGATTCATAAACAGTTCGGGTTCATTGTTCGGACTATCGTCAATATTCTGTCCCGTCTGTCCACCCGGGGCGCCGTGCATATCGAGTATCACGTAAATATTATGCTTACCACACGCCTTCAGGAAGCAACCAGTTTCCAATACCAACACCTCGCAGAAGAATGGTATCGTTTTGCTCATTAACCATGTAATGACCACTTGCACGAAGAAACGTCAGGGAAGTTTTAACTTCATTTTTGGGCGAGCACGAAAAGAGGGTGATCGCTAAGACGAAAAGCAACGAATTAACTGACTTCAATGTTATTGAGAATTTTGTAATTAAATACCTGCCATTTTAACAGCCCTTACTACAATTTCCAAATCACTTATGCCTCTGAAACCACTAAAGCCAACGCTTAATTTTGAACCATCCTTTAAACCGAGGGGCTGTCCTCCCTCCCATCCAATAAAATCCGGATCGCTGATTCCATATGAATGCGAATCGATCTGCCCGGAAAAAACCAAACGCTCGAATTCACGGGTTTTATACCCTGTTATCCATACCTGGCTGGCTTTGGTCCATGCAATCTTATAGGTTTGACGTGCGCGGATTTTGTCATTTCCACCCAACTTTCCCACAACATTGTTTTCTTCGTCGATTATGCAGATTGCCCAGCTACCGCCAGTTATATTCATATCAACCGGATCAGCAAGGTATTCAGGTACAAGTTTATCGATTGCTTTTAAAAGCTTTTGGATATTTTCCATTTGCATTTTATTTAGATTCAAATATACAATTAAGGTTTAAATTCTTTCAGGATAAATTCAACAGGTGATTTTTCAATTTCCAGATGTTTCCATTTTATGCCGGACTTAATTTATAATATATGTAATTCCCGGTTTTACCAATTTTCAGAAACCTGCGACTGATAACCGTTTGCCCGTTACCGGGAGTAAATTCGGCAACCAATACATAACCACCGGCATCGGCAGGCAAAACCAGCGAAACAGGGATATCAGTCCGCTGGAATGATTCCAGTTTCACCAGAAAACTTTGTTCTGCAAAAGTTTGGCCCTTAGCGTTAATCAGTTTTACCTTTACTGTTCCGTTTGCCATTTTATTCAGGTTATTGATTCCTGACAGATTAAACAGCAGGGTTGATCCCGGAAGGTGTGGTTCAATAAATTTGGTGTAGCGTTCATCGGTCAGATTGATAAAAGTAGCTGCAGGTGCAAATGCATGCCGGAACCATTCAAGCACCGGCGTGGGTTCCAGGTCTTTAATATTTCCTGCAAACCAGTCGCCTGTATAACCGTAATTATTTGCCAGGTAACAAAACGCAAGAACACCGGCAATGGAGGGCTCGCTCCGAAGCCATTCAGTTTCCAACTGTAACCAGTAGGCCTGCAATTCCCAATTCTGGTCGGGGGTAGAATTCTTCCCCAGGTAATAATCGTACACATCAACAGTTAATTTGCTTGGCATTCCGTTCCGCCACAACCAGATCCAGCCATATTCGTTAACCAGTTGCGCGGAACCTGATTCCCGGATATCCCGAAGAATTCCGGGCTTATAATCGAGGTTTCCCAGGGGATAAAAGTTCTTTTCAGAAACAGGGTCATTTGCATTGATGCGACCCTGGTACGGATGGGGTTCATCCATTTCATCCAGAGCCATTTGTTCGCCGGTCATGTAGCCTGCATCCCAAATCCGCGTTGGATCAAGTTTTTTCAACTCCGGAATCAGTATATTGCCAATATAATCGTCCCAGTTTTCGTTAATGGCATCCCAGATGGCTATGCTCGGATGGCTGCCGTCACTCCAGACCCAATCAGTATATTCTTTCTGTATCTGATCGTCCCAGCCGTGATTCTGCCAGTATAACCATTCGTTCTGAAACAACAGCCCATATTCATCGGCAAGGTCATACCAGAAATCCGGGGCAATTCCTACGCAAATCCGCATCATGTTCCAGTTGAGCTGTTTAGGATAAGTGACCAGCAATTTTTTAACCCATTCTTTGTCCCATACCAGGTTACTGCATTCGGGATCTTCGAAGAACCGCTGAAGGGTAACATTGGTTCCGCGAAGAATTATTTTCTCCCCGTTCAGGTAAAAGAATTTGCCTTTACGGGCAAAGTCGCGCATCCCGAATTGTTTGCCGATATTGTCGGAAATGCCATTATCATTTCTCAGGGTTGCATTTGCCTCATAAAGAAAAGGTTCATCGGGAGTCCAGTTGGTAAAAACCGTAATTGGAATATCCAGTTCAGCTATCGAAATATTATCGCGTTTGGTGGCAAACCGGCCACTTTTAAACGCGACCATTTTACCGGATATTTTTTCAGTAATTGCAATATCGAGGGTAACTGAATCAGACATTTCTTCGCCGTAGAAAATCTGCGCCGGATTAAAATTCCGTAACTGTGCTTTAATCGTCACTTTTTTACCTGCCACTGTCGGTAAAACCAACAGCCTGTTTACACGGACTTTACCGGTAAATGAAACTTCCACATCGTCCCAGATGCCGGGCAGATAATGTTCTTTCTCTTTGTCGGTACCGCCTGCAGCTTCAGACGGAAGCCAGACGCGGTCGCCCACCCTGACCAGGATTTCATTTTCGGCACCAAATTTCAGGGCATTGGTAATGGGAAATTCGACCGGTGTATAACAGGCCATTGATGTTCCCATATCCATACCATTTAAATAAACCGTAGTAACATACTGGCTTTTTTTAATCGTAATTATGGCTTCTTTACCTTCCAGTTCTCCGGCAACAAAAACTGACTTCCGGTACCAACTGTAACGCGGTGTGTAGTCAATGTTGTAAAGGTTATGCTGTTCTTTGGCCACAACCTGATCTGCACGCTTGAAAAATTTGTCGTAATCCTCAATCCCGGGAATTGCAAGATGAATCAGCCCGGGTACAGGAATGGTACGCGTAAATTTCGCCGGTGGAAATGCATTCACCGTCTGATCAAATTGCCAGGTTCCGTTAAGGTTGATCACAGTCCGTTCTCCTTCAATGGCAGCATTTACCGGAAACGATAAACACAAAAAAAGGAAGAAAAGTAGATTTCTCATGTATTTACAGTTATTAATGTTTACTCACAACTAGTTTTCCGGTAAAGTTAGCCATAGGAATATAAACTCCCACCAGGTCTAAAATTGTAAACCAGGTTGGTGAAGGGAGCATAAAAGTATTAGTGATCCCTCCAAAAATGAAGAGGGATCTGCCTAAAACAAGTTCTGACTATGTCAACTGTTCCAGTTGTGCGACGCTTTTTGCTATTTCAGCATCAGATACTTCATGATCAACGAGTTTACCTTCGAAATACCTGTCATAAGCTGCAAGATCAATAATTCCGTGACCTGAGAAGTTAAACAGGATGGTTTTTGATTTTCCTTCTTTTTTTGCCTGTTCGGCTTCCCTGATTACGGCAGCAATGGCATGGCTTGTCTCAGGTGCAGGGATAATACCTTCAGTTTTTGCAAAGATCATCCCGGCTTTAAAGGTTTCTAATTGTTTAACAGATGTTGCTTCAATGAGCTTATCTTTAAGCAACTGGCTTACTATTGCACCTGCACCGTGGTATCGTAATCCTCCGGCATGAATGGTATCAGGAACAAAATTATGGCCTAATGTGTACATGGGAAGCAGTGGGGTTAAACCGACGGTATCGCCAAAATCATAGTGGAATGTACCGCGTGTCAGTTTAGGACAGGAAGCAGGTTCAACTGCTACTACACGGGTTTTATTGCCTTTGCGAAAGTTTTCGCCCAAAAACGGAAAAGATATTCCCCCGAAATTACTTCCTCCCCCGAAACATGCTAATACAATATCCGGGTAATCTCCTGCCATTTCAAGTTGTTTCAGCGCCTCCAGACCAATTACAGTCTGGTGAAGGAGAACATGGTTTAACACGCTCCCAAGGGAATAATTAGTACCCGGATCTTTCGCAGCCATTTCTACGGCTTCGGAAATAGCGATACCCAGACTTCCGGGTGAATCGGGATCCATCGCCAGGATCGATCTTCCGGAATCCGTGAGATTACTTGGAGACGGGATCACATCAGCTCCCCAGAGATTCATCATTGATTTACGATAGGGTTTCTGTTGATAGGAAATTTTTACCATAAACACTTTCAGGTCGATGTTGAAATGCTGGGTAGCAAAAGCCAAAGCACTCCCCCACTGTCCTGCCCCGGTTTCCGTAGTCATTTTCTTTACTCCTGCTTTATAATTGTAATACGCCTGAGGTACGGCAGTATTGGGTTTGTGTGATCCTGCGGGACTTACACTTTCGTTTTTATAATAGATTTTAGCGGGAGTATCGAGATATTTTTCCAGATTGTATGCCCTAATCAAGGGTGTAGGTCTCCAGATTTTATAGATTTCCCGGACTTCTTCAGGAATATCAATATAACGATCGGTAGAAACTTCCTGTTTTATTAATTCCATGGGAAAAAGAGCAGACAAATCTTCAGGCCCGATGGGTTGTTTTGTGCCCGGGTGCAGTGGAGGTAATGGTTTATTGGGCATATCTGCCATAATGTTATACCATTGGTGAGGCATTTGATTTTCTGGAAGAATGAATTTGTGTGTTTTGTTCATGGTTTTTGGTTTTTATTTTAAAAGGCTATTAAAAGAAAAGAGGCTGGTTGTAAACAACTTGCCTCTCAGGTATATTTTTTCCACGAATGCACAGGTTGTCTACGAACTTTTTATAAAAGTGCACCACAACCAATAACGGGCGGAGATGGAGATTTGACTGATCATAATGACACCAAAAATAATAATTATCTGTTAAAATACAAGGGTGTTGATAAAGTTTGTAACTTTTTACTTTATGAACTTTTTACTTTATGAACTAACCAGGTAGCCGTTAATTTCCCGTGCTGCTGACCTCCCTGAAAATATTGCCCGAACTACAAGACTGGCTCCCAGAACCGTATCGCCGGCAGCAAATACTTTTGGAACCGATGTCTGGTACTTACCGGAAATTTTTACGTTATTTCTATCTGTATATGCCACCTGCAGATCATTTAACAGACCTTCCTGAACCGGATGTACAAAACCCATTGCAAGCAAGACCAGATCAGCATCGATCATCTCTGAAGAATCCGGGACCGGATTCATTTCGGGGCGGGAGAATCCATTTTTTTTCCATTCTACACTGGCAACTTCAGCCTTTTCGACCTTTTCATTGCCATGAAATTTCAGGGTAGAGAGATTCCATCTTCTTTCGCAGCCTTCCTGATGAGACGTGGATGATTTGAGGGTATAACCGTAATAGGGCCATGGATTGTCAGCATCTCTTTTATCGGGAGGTTTCGGGAGAATTTCAATCTGCATAACTCTTTTCGCTCCCTGTCGAATTGCGGTTCCCACACAGTCAGAACCTGTATCACCTCCCCCGATAATCAGGACGTTTTTATCTTTTGCAGAAATTCTTTGATCCGGTGAAATTATTACTCCACGGTTAACTATATTTTGCTGGGTAAGAAAATCCATGGCAAAATAAATGCCCTTAAGATTCCGGCCTTCAACAGGAAGGTCCCTTGGTTTCATTGCCCCAACAGATAAACAGATTGCATCATAAGTATATAAAAGTTCCTGAGCGCTTATATCTTTTCCGGCTTCAATGCCGGTTTTAAAAATGATACCCTCCTGTTCCAGGATGTTCAGCCGTCGATCGATTACCACCTTACTCAGCTTAAAATCAGGGATACCATAACGCAAAAGTCCGCCAATGGCATCGGATTTTTCGAATACAGTAACCGTATGGCCTGCTTTGTTGAGCTGGTCGGCTGTTGCGAGTCCTGCAGGACCTGAACCGATCACTGCAACGGTTTTGCCTGTTCGTTTACGCGGAGGTTTGGGTATAATATACCCTTCGAGGAATGCATATTCTGCAATGGCGGCTTCATTTTCACGGATAGTAACCGGACTTCCCTCTATATTGAGCACACAGGCATGCTCGCATGGGGCCGGGCAAATCCTGCCGGTGAATTCAGGAAAATTGTTCGTGGCGTGCATCAGGTCGATTGCGCGTTTCCACTCACCTTTATAAACCGCATCATTCCATTCGGGAATAATATTTTCAACCGGGCAACCCCAGTGACAAAATGGAATACCGCAATCCATGCAACGGGCTGCCTGAAGCTTTCGGTCTTCAGTATTCAGGGTCTGTTCAACCTCACTGTGATCATAAATTCTCTCCGAAACCGGGCGGTTTCCGGCTTCTTTGCGTTGTATCTTTATAAATCCCTTTGGATCTCCCATCTTATATTAGAATTTAGAATTTAGAATTTAGAGTTTTTAGAATTTAGAATTTAGAATTCTACCTTCTAAATTCTAAATTCTACATTTTCTACCCAACCGGCTGGCTCTCAACATCCCTTTCAACCGATGCAATCTTAAGTTTGATCGCTTCGAGTTTCTCTTCTTCGAGAACCTTTTTATATTCAAACGGAATCACTTTGATAAATTTCTGAAGGTATTCCGTCCAGTTTTCAATGATTCTTGCAGCCAATGGAGAACCTGTATAATTCAGATGTTTGGTTATCAGTTCCTTCAGTTCTTTCACATCAGAAGGTTCTTCAACAAGTGAAAGTTCCACCATTCCCATGTTACAGAAATAATCAAAATTTCCCGCAATATTTAATACATAGGCCACGCCACCACTCATTCCTGCAGCAAAATTACGTCCTGTTTTACCGAGCACAACTGTACGACCGCCGGTCATATATTCGCAGCAATGATCACCAACCCCTTCAATAACGGCAATGGCGCCGGAATTTCTAACACAGAAACGTTCACCGGCAACTCCATTTATAAATACCTCTCCGGAAGTTGCGCCATATAACACAGTATTACCTATAATAATGTTGTCTTCAGGAGCATATATGGTACCGATCGGGGGAACAACTATGATCCGGCCCCCGGAAAGGCCTTTTCCCAGATAATCATTGGAATCGCCAATCAGCTTAAACTGAATACCTTTGACCAGAAATGCACCGAAACTTTGTCCGGCAGAACCTTTAAATTCAGCGTTGATGGTACCATCTGGCAGCCCTTCAGCTCCGTATTTCATGGATATTTCACCGGAAAGCATGGCACCGGTTGTCCTGTCGGTATTCCGGATTATCTGACTTATACTAACCTTTTCTTTTTTCTCAAGCGCTGGTTTCGACAATTCCATCAGATGATAATCAAGCACTCCTTTTAGCTTATGTTCCTGAGGGGTTGTGAAACGTCGTTCAAATTTCGATGCATTACCGGGCACATAAAGCAATCCGGAAAGATCGAGATTTTCGGTTTTCCAATGATGAATATCGTCTCTTTTCTCCAGCAGATCCGCTCTACCCACGATATCACTGAATTTTTTATAACCCAGTTCAGCCAGTATTTCTCTTACTTCTTCAGCAATAAAGCTAAAGAAATTAACCAGGGAATCGGCCTTTCCCGAAAATTTGCTACGCAGGAATGGATCCTGGGTTGCGACTCCAACCGGACAGGTATTAAGATGGCATTTGCGCATCATCACGCAACCCAGGGTGATCAGAGCGCTGGTAGCAAATCCGAATTCCTCGGCTCCAAGAAGCGCTGCAATTACAACATCTTTGCCGGTTTTTAGCTGACCATCGGTCTGTAAAATGACATTTTTCCTAAGGTTATTCAATACCAGAGTTTGCTGTGCTTCAGCCAGTCCAAGTTCCAGGGGCAGTCCTGCATGTTTGATACTGCTGCTTGGACTTGCTCCCGTACCCCCCTCAGTTCCACTGATTGTGATCAGGTCTGCTTTTGCCTTGGCAACACCGGCAGCGATAGTACCAACCCCGGTCTCGGAAACCAGTTTGACACTGATCTTGGCTTTTGGATTGACATTTTTCAAATCGAAGATCAGTTGAGCCAGATCTTCAATCGAATAGATATCATGGTGAGGTGGTGGGGAGATCAGCGTAATTCCCGGTATGGAATAACGTGTTTTTGCTATGATTTTATCCACCTTATGTCCGGGTAACTGTCCCCCTTCTCCCGGTTTTGCTCCCTGTGCAATCTTTATCTGGAGTTCATCGGCATTTACCAGGTAATGATTCGTTACCCCAAAACGACCGGAAGCTACCTGTTTGATCGCTGAGCGAACCGATTCACCATCTTCGCGTGGAACAAAGCGGGCCGGGTCCTCGCCCCCTTCGCCGGTATTGCTTCTACCTCCGATGCGGTTCATAGCCATGGCAAGTGTTTCATGAGCTTCCCTGCTAATGGAGCCATAAGACATCGCTCCTGTGACAAATCGTTTCATGATATCGGAAGCGGGTTCAACCTCAGAGATATCAACCGGTGTTGATTTTTTCAATTTCAGAAATCCCCTGATAAAACCCGGATTAGAATTCTGCTGATCAACAAGAGCGCTGAATTCCTTGAATTTTTCGTAATTACCTGTTTTTGTGCTCCATTGAAGCAAAGCAATAGTTTCAGGGTTCCATGCATGGTGTTCACCGTAATTGCGGAAATTATAAACCCCGTCGTGTGCATTAGGTTCATTGACGGGATCAACGAAAGCGAGTGAATGAGGTATCAGGGCTTCTCTTGCAATTTCGGTTAATCCAATTCCCCCAATTCTTGAAACGGTTCCCTCAAAATATTTTTTAATAACATCAGGGTGGATTCCAACGGCTTCGAAGATCTGGGCTGCACGATATGATCTCAGGGTTGAAATTCCCATTTTGGAAAGAACTTTCAGAAGACCTTTATTAACAGCTTTTACGTAATTTTCTTCCGCTTTGGAATAATCCTGCTGAATGGCTTTTTTCTCAACCAGTTTCTGAACAACAGCAAAGCTTAAATACGGATTAATAACACTTGCACCGTATCCAAAAAGAAGGGCGAAATGATGAACTTCCCTTGCTTCACCGGTTTCCACCACTATGTCGATCTGCATACGTTTTCTTTTGTTAATAAGAAAATGATGTATGCCGGAGACGGCCAGTAAAGATGGAATCGGAGCTTTTTCTTTGTTTACACCCCGGTCGGAAAGTATTATATAGTTTTTCCCGTCATCAACAGCCTTTTCAGCGGCATTGCATAATTCCTCCATAGATTTTTCAAGTCCGGCGGCACCTTCAGAAGCATTAAAAAGCATGGGAATAATTACTGTTGCAAATCCCTTGTACTGCAGGTTTTTCAGTACCTGGAACTGGGTGTTAGTAATTACGGGGGATTTGAACTTTACCATGTGACAATGGTCGGGCATCTCATCGAGCAGGTTTTTCTGAAGTGAGCCGATGTAGCCGGTAAGACTCATAACCAGTTCCTCCCGTATAGGGTCGATAGATGGATTGGTAACCTGCGCAAAAAGCTGTTTAAAATAAGAGTACAGTCTTTGTGGTTTTTTAGATAACACGGCAGGTGGGGTGTCATTGCCCATTGATCCCACAGGTTCCTGACCGCTTTCAGCCATAGGCCGGATGATCGTATCGATGTCTTCAGTGGAATATCCGAAGGATTTCAGGTAAACATCATAATTTTCCTTCAGGTCGGGAGACAAGGTTTGTCCGAACTGTACATCCTTAAAATCCACCATATTCTGACTCAGCCAGTCACGGTATGGATTGCGACCTGCAAGCTGTGCTTTCAGTTCAGGATCGTATATAAGTCTGCCTTCCTGCGTATCGAGCAGCAGCATTTTACCAGGCTTCAGTTTTCCTTTTTCTTTAACCTCAGAGGGTTGGAACGTCTGAACGCCGGCTTCAGAGCCCATGACCATCAAATCGCTTGTGGTAATCAGGTATCGGGAAGGGCGAAGTCCGTTACGATCGAGCATACCTCCCACGTATCTGCCGTCGGAAAACAAAAGAGAAGCGGGACCATCCCATGGCTCCATTATCGTGGAATAATATTCATAGAAAGCACGAAGTTCAGGAGATATTGGATTCTTCTGATTCCATGATTCCGGGATCATCATAGCCAGTGCGTGGGGCAGAGATTTCCCGCTCATTACGAGAAATTCGAGAACATTATCGAGGGAAGCAGAATCACTCTTGTCGGGTTCGATAATAGGAAAAATTTCATTCAGATCTCCCAAAGCCGCCGATTTAAGTATAGATTCCCTTGCCTGCATCCAGAACCGGTTTCCTTTGACTGTATTTATCTCCCCGTTATGAGCCAACATACGGAATGGCTGGGCAAGATCCCATGTAGGAAATGTATTCGTGCTGAAACGCGAATGAACCAGGGCAATAGCGCTTTGCAGACGCGGATCGTTAAGATCCGAAAAATACTGACGAAGTTGTTCAGAAGTGAACATTCCCTTATAAATCAATACCTTCGATGACAAAGAAGGTATAGAAAAAAAGCTTCTTTGTTTGATTTGCGAAAGCCGAATAGCATTTTCAGTTTTTTTACGAACGATATACAGTTTTCTCTCCAGAGTTTGCTGATCGGTATCCGCGGCCAGCAAAATCTGACGAATAAAAGGCTCAGTAGACTTTGCAACAGCGCCCAGTGAAGAATTGTCGCAAGGTACATCCCGGAATCCAAGTAGTTCAATCTTTTCCTTTGCAATTAAGCTGATCAGTATCTCTTCACATTTACGGGCATCTGATTTATCCTGAGGAAGAAAAATGAGTCCGGTACCAAACTGACCTTCAGGAGGGAGGGCAAATCCCTGTATAAGATAAAAATCGCGGGGGATTTGTATTAAGACACCTGCACCATCGCCTGTTCCACTGTCGGCCCCCTCGGCTCCGCGGTGGGTCATATTTTCCAGAACTTCAAGTCCTTTATGTATGATTTCATGAGATTTCCTGCCTTTCAGATGCGCTACAAACCCGATTCCGCAATTATCATGTTCAAATTCCGAACGGTATAAACCCACATTTTCCTGTCGAACCTTTGTCATTTAACTTTCTCCTGTTTTTTGCTGCAATTTATTGCATTTTATTCAAAATCCCTGCTTCTGATGTTACCTGACCATGATAACTTATCCTCCCGTGATTCATTTTCTGAATTCGTTCATCCTCCTTCGCTAAAGCTTCGGAGGATAATAAAAAACCGTTCCCAGGATTAATGAGAACGGTTTTACAGTATTTCAATCCTGCCATGCCATTCTCAGATAAACAGTGTATGCTTATTAAGATGAGTAGCTA
>CAYGFI010000036.1:0-7772 GCA_964349045.1 uncultured Chitinophaga sp. | reverse complement strand
TATAATAATTTGCAAAACTGAATGAATGTGCAGCTTTAAGCCAGCCATGATCTGCATAACCCCGTGATGATGCCGTGTGAATTATTGTTTTCATTTCTTTCATTAATATGTTTTGATATAAACGGGATTATGGGGGTGAATGTTCATTGTTATTTTGGAGATGTGAGGACGTGAGGGCGTGAGGATGTGATGGCGTGACGTCGTGATAACGTGACGGGGAAGGGAGTTACGGGGTTACGGGTTCACCTGCGCTAAAGCTACGGTGACTAAAAGGTTACGGGGTTAGAAGTTATAGGGTTACGGGTTCACCTGCGTTAGCGCCTCTGCAGAGTAGCTTCAGCGCTCACGGAGCGCCTCCGCAGAGTAGCTTCAGCGCTCAAGGAAAGCTACGGTGACTAAAAGGTTACGGGGTTACGGAGTGACGGGGTTACGGAGTGACGGGGTTACGGAGTGACGGAGTGACGGAGTGACGGAGTGATAAAGGATTTTTTCCTGAATTAAAGAAATAGTGTTGAGTGCACTAAAGATTGATATAGTCGCAGCTAATGTAAAATGATAAAACCAAATCTAATTAACTTTCAGAGCATCAGCCTTTTTTCTTGCTTCTTCAAGAATGCTCCTGGCCTTTGCATCGGCCTCTTTATTCAGAGTTTCTGCACTTTGTTCTGCCTGTTTGGACATTTGGGAGGAAGCTTGTTGTGCCGCGGCTTTTTTCAGAGGATTGCTTCCTGCTTCTTTAACCAGCCTGTCACCCTGGATTTTTGCTTCTGCAACTAACTTCTCTCCTGCAGCTTTAGCTTCAACTCTTATAGTTTCTGCCTGTTTCTCAGCATCTTTTAGAATCTTGTCAGCTTCAGCGCTTACTTTTTCATTCACGTCGTCCTTAACTTTCTGAACTTCTGCCTTTATCTTTTCCTGAACGGCTTCTTTAACCTCGTTTTTAGCTTTTGTCATACTTTCCTTAACATCCAATCCTATAACAGGATCAGAGAATGTTCCGGTAATTTTCAGCTGTACATTAACATCATTGCTTTGTTGGATGTTTATTCCTTTGGCTGATGCCTGGTTGAGAAGTCCCTGGTAAACATCATTGGCAGCGCTCCCAAATTCACTTCGCGGGATAGCAAGGTTCATGAAATAGTTCATGGTCTGATCAATGCCCTGATCTCCCCCGATATTTGCTTTAGCAGGCCCTAATTTGGTATCAAAAGGTTCCACAAAAACTCTCCCGTTACGAATTTCAAAATTTGCTTTAATATCCTGAATCACAACATCTTTAAACTTATCGTTTTTAAGCACCTGAGCAATCTTCACAAAGGTCTCGGAATTGGCTATTACTATTTCCTCCGACATAAGAAAACCGTTTCCAACGATAGTGGTGTACACGGGACTCATGGCAGAATCAAGATTGGAAGTAAATTTCAGATCTGATGATATTTTACCTTTCATGTTTTCAGCAACCGGAGCGAGCTTTTTCACCGTGTTAAAGGCTGTAAAAGCTGAAGGAATGTCGATATTTTTAATTGACATGTCCATATCAACCATCGGGGTTTTAATATCCTGTGTATTGTATTCGCCGCTTAAAAGCATTGATCCCTGCAGCATGTTCATCGAAAGTTTATCCATTATAACTTTTCCATCTTTAACAATGAGTTTTCCGAGGATATTATCGATTGTAAGATTACCATACAGTACCTTTTTCAGATCTGATTGCAAAACAAAATCGATATTTCGGGGCACCTCAGCCACGGTCAAACCTGATGTATCTTCAACCGCTGTTTCTTCTTCGGTGGCGCTTCCCATGAGCTCATTCAGATCAAGATAATCTGAGCTTAAATTCAGACTCCCCTTTATCGTTTCGTCTTTAAAAATATATGGGATGAAATTTTCCAGTTTCCCAATCATGTGGATATCACTTTTCCCGAGTTTAGCATCAAAAGCTTTAAGATTAACGAACTGCGGGGAAAAGAACATACTGGTTTTCTCAATGGTAACAGGTACCGGGAGATCATTGCCGGAAAAGTGTACATTTAAAACCTCAAGATGGCCGTCGGCTTTAAATGCTTCATAATTTTCGTTATCGATATCCGACATTCTACCCATAAAAGAAATATCGGCATTGATCGTGCCTGACATTTTCGCATCATCCATTGGAATTGCATCAGCGAGACTTCCCAGATCGACACTGCCTTTGACAAAACCATTCATCTTCATATCGCTCATCGGGGTAATCACATGGAGTTCCATATCAAAGGGATTTCCGGAAAGTTCAAGGTGGAATTTATTTACATCCACCCTTGTACTATCTTCCATGACACCATCGTAAAAGATTTTTACATCAATGTTTACATTTTCAACCGATTTGGGCAGATCAGGATAGGCAAAATATCCGTCAGTTACCTGCATAGTCAGGTTTAACTTTGGGAGTTGTGTATCGTTCATCGTTCCTTTTACCGTTCCATCAACCATTAATTTACCAGAGGTTTTCAGTCCCTCAAAATCCTTTGAATAAATTGCAGGAACCATAGAAAGTAAGGACTTGAAAGAAGTTTCCTTCGAGAAAAAACGCATGTCCATATCCATATCGATGTCGTTTGGCATTCCGAAAGTCCCTTCCAGTCCTAATAATATTTCATTGAGTTTTATATCGGTCTGTCCGAAAGTGAAAATGTATTTAACCAGGTCGGCCTTTACAAGTGAACTAAGTTCAAACCGGGCATTTTTAATGTATTTAAGTCCTTCCATTGTGAAATCCAGTGAAGAAATAGTGGATTTTATATTAAGATCAGTGAAACTTTCTGCCATATTTCCACTAAGCAGCAAGTCACAATCTTCCATGCTTGCACTCATATCCCCTTCTTTGTCGATATAATAAATCCGCCCGTCGCGGAGTTCGAATTTTTTAAGCTTAATTACCATTTCCATAGAGCTGGTATCGGTAACTTCATCTTCAACCGCTGCGGTATCAGGTAAGGCAATATCATAGTTTACACTCCCGTCTTCCAGCGTAATTACGTTTACCACGGGTCTGTTGAGCAAAATTGATTTTACCTGTATTTTATTGGAGAAAATGCTAAAAAGGTCCACTTTTAGGGCAAACTCATCCATGGCAACAAGAGTATCTCCCACGAAATTATTAATACCCACTACGGACAGGTCTTTAAGGCTGATTTTCAGGTTGGGAAATCCTGATAATAATGAGATTGAAACATCATTCCATTCCACTTTTGCATTAACGCTTTTGTTAACCTCCGCCTTGACTTTTTTCAAAATCTGGTCTTTAAATACAAGGGGGATAGCGATTATTGCAATAAAAAGAACGATTACTGCGATCATGAAAATCTTAAAGAATTTTTTCATCGGAGGGAATTTTTGATTTTGGCAAAGTTACGAAATATGTTTAGCGATTGGATTATTGGTATTGGAATTTTTATTTTGATTTCGTGATGGGCGTGACGGCGTGACGGACGTGACGGGCGTGACGGGCGTGATGGGCGTGACGGGTGTGACGGGTGTGATGTGAAGGGAATTTTTGGAAATGCAAAAAGTTTATTTACAAAAACAAAAAAAATAATCTATTTTTGCTGATCCTGAAATAATTCCAAAAATGACAAGTAATTCAAAACCCCCCAGGTCGAATAACAGAAAAGAATACCAACAAGGATTCATTATTGCCCTGGTGATTTTCATTCTGGGTACGACTCTTGAATGGATAACCGGAGGCAAGGGCGCATTACTGCCCAAATGGCCTGTAAACCTGCAGTTTGGAATTGGATTCCTTGCATTTTTATTTTTTCTGCATTTTTATCAAAGAGAAAGTTTAATCATTAAATGGTTATCGAGGGTACCTGCAGCTATGTCCTCGATTTTATTATTTACTTTTCTGGTGTTAATTCTTGGGCTGAGCAAACAAAATGAAGCTGACGCTTCTAATATTTCACGCTTAACCGGATTAAGTCACATAAGAAACAGCTACACGTTTTTATTATCAGGACTTTATCTTTTAACTGTTCTCGGACTCGTTGCATTGAGGCGCCTCACCCCTTTTACGTTTAAGAATATCGGATTTGCCCTTAATCATGTTGGTTTATGGATCATAATTTTTGCCGGCAGTCTTGGATCAGGTGATCTTGAAAGGCTCACCATATATGTTGAAGAAGGACAATCGGTTTGGTATGCTTATGACAAGAATCGTCAGCCACGGGAAATACCCTTCACTGTTAAGCTACTTGATTTTGATATCAAAGAATTTCCACCTAAGCTTGCCCTGATTGAACAACCGGAGATGAAAGTACCAAAAGATGTAAGGAATAATTTTTCACTGATTGAAGCAGGTGCGCGATATGACCTGGGTAACTGGAATATTACGGTTAAGGAATATTTACCTGCTGCCCGGATGGAAGCAGGCACATTTATTGCAAGTGAAGATTCATTCAGCATTCCCGCTGCCAACATTGAAGCAAAGAACAAGGAAAGTACCAAAACTGTTTCCGGATGGCTAAGTTGCGGTAATTTCGCGAATGAACCGGTTTTCATGTTTTTAGATAATCAGTATGCACTGGCCATGACCGCTCCTGAAGCGAAAGAATTCTCTTCTATGATAGAAACCATCGAAAAGAACGGGAAAACGGAAACTATAAAATTAAAGGTAAATGATCCGGTAAAAATCGGAGCCTGGAATCTTTACCAGTTATCGTATGATGAAGAAAAAGGTAAATGGTCAACTCTCAGTGTAATTGAAGCAATACGCGATCCGTGGATTAAGGTCGTATATACCGGAATATTTATGGTACTGGCCGGAGCTGTTTATTTATTCTGGATTGGACGAAACCCTAAAAACTAGAAATTTATGGATTGGATATATTTCCCCGTGTATGCCATTACATCCTCAGTACTTTGGGTGCTTGGACTTCTTTTAATTTACCTGGGAGCAAAAAATAAAAAACTAAAATGGGCTGGGGTCGGGGTATTCATTGCCGGAATACTTGTAATGATAAGTTTTATAGCTATTCTGTGGTATCATTTACAGCGTCCTCCCCTGCGTACATTAGGAGAAACCCGATTGCTTTACATTTTTTTCCTGCCGGCTATCGGAATCATTTTTTATATCCGCTGGGGATACAAGTGGTTTTTATCTTATTCCCTGATGATGACCTTTGTTTTTGTGCTTATCAATCTGAATCATCCCGAGACTTATGATAAAACCCTGATGCCTGCGCTTCAGAGTCCGTGGTTCGTACCACATGTTGTGGTATATATCCTGGGGTATGCATTGCTGGGTGTTTCCGTACTTGTTGCTGTATATGGACTATACAAGGATTATATCGGAACATTGGAAGCCAGGGTAGTTTTATTAGCCGACAACCTGGTTTACCTCGGTTTTTCTTTTCTTACCCTGGGATTATTATTTGGGGCGCTATGGGCCAAACAGGCATGGGGACATTACTGGACCTGGGATCCCAAGGAAACATGGGCTTTTTTAACCTGGCTCGGTTACCTGCTGTACATTCATTTACGCTGGCAACATCCCAAAAGGGTCAGTTTAAGTTTATGGATCCTGAGTCTCTCCTTCCTGTTGTTGATCATTGCCTGGTTTGGGATTAATTATTTACCTTCGGCCCAGAACAGCGTACACGTTTATGGGAGCTAGAATTATATGTTGAAATTGATTTTTATTTGTTAATTTTGCGACCGTTGAAGGATGTGACGATGTGACGATGTGACGAAGATGGTTTTAAAGATTGGAACCTCAAAACTCAAACTCAAACTCAATACTCAAAAAGGACCTGTAGCATAATTGGATAGTGCATCTGACTACGGATCAGAAGGTTGGGGGTTCGAATCCCTCCAGGTTCACCTGAGCGGACAAGTCTAAAAATTCAGAGATTTGTCCGCTTTTTTTATTTTGTTTTTCATTGTCAATCAACAAGATAAGCCGGAGTACTTCATTGATTCTTGGGGTTCGACATTTTTTTCCGTCAAAAGTCAGATTTTCCGGAAAAATCGAACCCAATATTTGCTTTTTACCTTGTAAATCAGCTCTTTCATACATTTTTTCGAGGTTTGCAAGTACGCCGACTCCTTTTTCAAGAGAGCTGTTCAGGTTCGATTTTACTTCCCGTAATCCCTTTAATTGTTCCTCAATAATTACTTTTTCTCCTGAGTAGCGTTGTTTCATTATGCTGTAATCCTCATAAGTAAGGCTCCCATCAATATATAAGTCCTGGATTTTGCTTAATCTCTGGTTTTGCTTTTCCAAATCCTTCTGGAGTGCAATCACTTTCCTTGTCCGATCCGTATCGGTTCCCATTAACAGCATTTTAACCATTTCCCTGTAAACTTCTTTTGCTTCCCT
Organism: uncultured Chitinophaga sp.; assembly: GCA_964349045.1. GTDB lineage: Bacteria > Bacteroidota > Bacteroidia > Bacteroidales > JACJXF01. The sequence goes on along the minus strand of CAYGFI010000036.1, from coordinate 1,417 downwards.
ATTGAATTGGAGATCCGATATTATACTTTTCACCTTTTCGTTTACCATATCTGCCCTGTACCTTTCGTTACCACAATGATTACAGTGATAATAAAAATACTTTTTGCCCAATTTGCCTCTTGATGGACTTCCTGTTAATTTATCCCCGCATTTCGAACAAGACAGGTTCCCCCGTAGTAATAATTCTGACCTGATCGTTTTAAATTTTGGCTGGTTTCGTTTGGACAGGTTTCCGTTCAGGATATTCTGAACCCGGTAAAATGTTGCTTCATTAATTATTCCCTGATGAAGTCCTTCGACTATTTGCTCTGCCTGATCAACTCCTTCAGGAACCCTTATCTTTCCTATGTACACCGGGTTTCTGAGTAATGCTGACATATTAGTTTTACTAATCTCATAATCTTCTTTCTTAAGACTCATCCTCAATTCTCCCTGGGTCTTACCATTTGCAATGCCCTCAAAAATTCTCTTAATAATTTCAACATCTTTACCAGGAATAATCATTGGCTTGTTTTCTTCATCCCTGGAATTTTTATATCCGCGGGGTGCCTTTCTGCACCAACGGCCAGCTTTTAATGCTGCCTGCATACCTCCTTTTATCTTTATTGACCTTCTTTCGTTATCTATCTCCGGAATGGCCAGAAACAATGCCAGCATTGCTTTATTTTCGGGGATTGACATATCTGTCTGTTGCTCTATTGCCTGGACTGCAATACCAAGATTCTTCAGGGTCCTGATCATTAAAAATGCATCCGTGATGTTTCGGGAAAAACGATCCCATGAGGTAATCAGAAAGTAATCTATTTTTCCCTTATTTTTCCTGGCATAGTTCAGGAATGATTTAAATTCGGGTCTGTTGAAATCTTTGGCAGAGTGATCTTCACGAAATTTCTGAACAACCTCAATATTGTTTTTTTCACAATACCTGGTCAGTGATTCTTCCTGCACTCCAAGACTATATCCTTGCGCCTGCTCTTCACTGCTTACACGACTCATTATAACTGCTGTCTTCATAGAAATCAATTTTTTCGAGCGTTCTAACTTCCAATTTTGCCAGTTCCCATAGGTATTGCGCTATGAGTTCTATTTGATGTTCTGTGTATTGCCTGCCATTTCTGTTTAAGATCTTTTTACATTCATTGAATGATAACATTTTGTTTAGAAAATCTCATTGCTTCCGTTTATTCAGTAAGCAACAATATTTCTGTTAGGTCCGGGGTATCCAGTACCTTAATCCATTTTATTAAAAATTCTTTTCCTTTTGTTCTCACAATATGCGATCTCGCCATTTTGGGTTTTAATAGTGATATCCTGATAACCATATTTCATAATGATTTCTAATAGTCTTGCAGCCTTATCTACTTTCTCCTCTCTTATTTCTTCCAGCAAATTCATCTTTTTGTCGTTACCATATCTT
>CAYGFI010000035.1:30545-34431 GCA_964349045.1 uncultured Chitinophaga sp. | reverse complement strand
CCGGCATTAGTAGTTACTGCAGTTGCTTTTTCGTTTGCAACTGAAAAGGTAACAACCGGGATATCAATAGTTCCAAAGGGCAGAAGTACGGAATAATTTAAATTACCCCCACCAAATCCGGGAACCGGAGTCCCGTTAACGAAAAGCGTTGCCAATGAGGCATTATTTGAAGGAGCAAAAACATTAAAAACTATGGAATAGGTTTTCTCTGCAAAACCGTTTTCAGCTGTGACAACAACATAAGTAGTTCTTTCAGTTCTGTTACCGTAAAGATTGCCGGCATTTGTAATAACAGCGCTTGCATTTTCATGAGCTAATGTATAAGTAACAAGAGGAAGATCTGTGGTCCCAAAAGGCAATAGTACCGCATACGTAGTATTACCTGCAGTAAAACCATTTAGTTGAACTCCATCGATGGAAAGCTTAGCTAATGACGGATCAGGGGAAGGAATATAAATTTTAAATACAATGGAATAGGTTTTTTTTACTAATCCGTTTTCGGCCGTTACAACAACTGTTGTTGTCCTTTGCTCTCTGGTGCCATGAAGATTGCCGGCATTGGTTATAATAGCAGTTGCCTGCATGTTTTTGAGATTATAGGAAACGACCGGGACATTTGTTGTACCGAAAGGCAGCAGAACGGCATATGTATAATTACCTGCTGAAAAACCGTTAACCGGTGCACCATCAACATACATCATAGTTAATGATGCATCACCGGAGGGGAGATAAATACTAAAAATTATGGAATAGGTTTTAGTGGCAAATCCGTTTTCAGCGGTAACAACAATTTTTGTTGTCCTCTCAGCCAGGGTCCCGTTGAGATTGGTTGCTTCAATTATTACGGCTGATGCGTTCAGATCGTTTGTTATACAGGTCACAAGAGGAACCTCGTTTGTTTCAAATGGTATTAAAACAGTATAAGCAAATGTATCTGTGTTAAAGCCATCAATAGTTACACAATCCACTGAAAGATCAGATAATGAGGCATCATTGGCAGGATTATGGACAATAAATTCTATGGAATATATTTTTATCTGAATACCATCTTCTGCGGTAACAGCGATTGTTGTAGTCCTTTGCTCCGGGATGCCATTAAGACCGGTTGCGTCATCAATTAAGACATAGGCATTTAAGTCTGATGTGATGCATGTTACAACAGGAACATCAATTGTACCAAAAGGCAAGTAAACTTCATAATTAAATGTATTTGGGTTGAACCCATAAACAGTTGAACAATCAACAGAAAGGTCAGATAATAACGCATTATCAGAGGGATGATAAATGGTAAACAGGACTGAATATGTTTTCGTAAGAATCCCGTTTTCAGCGGTAACAATAATAGTCGTTGTTCTTTCAGCCTCGGAACCATTAAGACTGGTAGCGTCATTAACATGTACAGATGCATTTAAATCAGAAGTTATACAGGTTACAACCGGAATGGATATTGATCCCATGGGCAACAGAATTTTATAGTTCATTGTATCGGGATTGAATCCGTCAACCGTCATGCAATCCACAGAAAGGTCAGATAATGAAGCATCATTGGCAGGATCATAAACAGTAAACAGGATGGTATAGGTTCCGGTTTGAATTCCGTTTTCAGATGTTACAATAATTGTTGTTGTTCTTTCGGTTTCTGAGCCGTTAAGATCGCTCGCTTCTATAACAACTGCACTTGCATGTTCATTGGCAAGTATAAAAGAAACAACAGGAATTTCAATTGTGCCGGAGGTCAGAATTATTTGATACACAAAATTACCGGGAACAAATCCGGCAACCGGAACAGCATCAATAAAAAGGTTTGAAAGCGTTGCATCATGGCCAGGTAAAGACAGGATAAAAGTAATTGTATATGTTATTGACGTTGTTCCATCTTCAGATACTATATCGATTGTGCATGTTCTTGCCGTTTCATCATCTGAAAGGTCAACAGCCTGGGTAATTTCAACCAATGCTTCCGGGTTATTCAATGTAGCTTCAACAAATGGAATTGATACAGTACCTGCAGGAAGCTCAATAATGTACTTTGTTGTATCCGGATTAAAGCCATTCAATGCAATTCCATTAATGAAAATATTGGAAATTTCAAGTTCTGTAATCTGGCTAACTTCCAGTGCAATGTCTGGAAGTCGTACAAAGGTATTCCAGATCCCGGTTCTGCTTGCGAGGGTCTGGTTATCAAGAGTTCTGACTTCGATCTTGTCTATGCCGACTCCCACCGGTAAATAAACTGAAAACTCTCCTGAGCCAATATAGGACGATGTTGCGCTTACCAGACTGCTGCCGTTCCATGCCAGCAAAACATACTTTTCAGTAAGACTATTTTCCGATCCGCCTGAAAGTTTTCCTGATATAATAAAGGAATCTTTGATAGCTATGGCACCCGGCAAAGCAAGTGTGTTATTATTTGTGGAATACAATGGGCCAATGCGATCGCGGTAACTAACGGTGTCGCTTCTGTTTGAACCTCTCTGGTACACTATCCAGAATGTCGATTCACCCGAAGGACTGCCCAATGCCAGTGGACCGGAAGAATAGGAAGCGGAAGTGATAAAGGTATGAGTCTGATTATCCCAGCATGCATATTGCGAAGTGCTTCTGAAGAGTCTGTATCTTACAGAATCTGTAGAATACCCCGACAGGCTTATTAAAAATGCTCCCTGGGCGGTGTCCGATTGAAGATACACGTGTGTAGGTCTTACAATAATTGTTGTTTCACCTGTTGCAGCTCCCGATAACACATTAATACTGAATAAGAATGCTGCAAATGCATAAATGATATTGTATTTTGTTTTCATGGCCGGGAATTTTAAATTATGATCGACGAGCTTTGATATTCATTAATGTCGTCAGATTTAAAATCTCAGCGTGAGGAGGGCTTTTTTTGAACGAAATGTGATAATCGTGACGGGCGTGACGGGCGTGACGGCGTGACGATGTGATGTCTTCCGTCACGCTCGTCACGCCGTCATGCGGTCACGAACCCAAATGCACCTCTTTCTCCCCCGCCTCAATTCTGAGATCCAGGATATTCTCCCGTGGGGGCATCGGGCAGGTGGCAAAAGGACTGAATGCGCAGGGTGGGTTATAAGCCTTGTTAAAATCTAGAATTACTTTATTGGTTGAATCGGGAAGCGAAGCGTACATATACCTTCCGTTTCCATAGGTTTCTATTCCGTTGGTTTTATCGGCAACAATAATAAAAAAGTCGTTGCCTTCGGAAAAGGGGAGTAGTGTATATCTTTTCAAACCTTTTCTGAATACCAGTTTTCCGGGGCAGTTACTGACCTCAGTTCCACCGGTAGCGGTAGCAATCTCGATTTTCAGGATAGAATCGAACGGGATATAATCTGCAACTATTTTCCAATTTTCAGAGGTTTCATAACAGGGGATTGAATCCATCTGCCCGATTCTGGGATGTTTGTAATCGCGCAGACGGATGCCGTATTGTTCATCCCTCTTTATAATATACCACGCCATACTTCCGTATTCCATCAGACTAGCTTTGCCAGTTGCGTCTGAAAGGAGCGAAGCCTGAGGAACAAGTTCCCCATCCACGGTGACTTCTGAACCTTTCGCTGCAATAAACAGGAGGTTATCGCCTGTTTTTTGGATGCTTCCAAAAAAAGGGATTGCATTTGAAGGGAAAACAATCAGATTGGATGAATCGGAGCCGAAAGTATTTATACCTTCATTAAGCCAGTAAAGACCCGCCAGGTTAAGCCATCCGGTTTTACTTTTCAGCCGTTCAAGACGGGCTTCCCTCCAGGAGGCTATTTCTTTTTCATATCGGGTATCCGGGGAATCCCTGCATGCGAAAGGAATAACCACAAAAATGAGTAAAAGTATAAGGATTCTTATGTGTTTCATGGATGTAAATTTA
>CAYGFI010000035.1:0-30445 GCA_964349045.1 uncultured Chitinophaga sp. | reverse complement strand
TCATCACCCTAATCCACATTCTCCTGCACATACAATTTCCTTGAATCCAGTTCCAATGCTGCAAGGATCCCGTAACCTGGAAGTTCCTTATACACGCAACCGGCATCGATATTCAGGTTTCGTGAGTCTTTCCGGGTTAGATTTGGTTTAATGGTAACAATGGGCATAGGAGTATGACCATGGATGATGCCTTTGCGCTCATTAAGAAAATTAAGTCCTTTAATTTCGCGGCTCCAGAGCATAGCGTGAATATCTTCGAAAAAGTCAGGCGATGTTAAGTTTAATCCGGCATGAACAATTATATAATCTTCCAGGTCGTAATAATAAGGTAAGCCGGAAAGAAAGTGAATATAACTTTCAGGAATCAGCCGTAATCCCTCGTAATCGTTTATAATATTTTCAGGGATGTCAAAACTTTGAAGGGTTTCCTGTGCACCGTTCTGAAACCAGGCCAGAAGATATTCCTCATCTGAAAATGCTTTAACAAACAGATCTTCGTGATTCCCTTTCACAGGATAAATATTAAAACCTTTCCATTTGAGGTCTATAATATAATCAAGCACTTCACGGCTCCTTGGACCACGATCAATTAAATCGCCAACAAAATAGATATGGTCGTCTTTTTCGGGTTTTATCTGCGACTCAATCAGCTTCTTTAGGGTTCTGTAGCAACCATGAATGTCGCCAATTACTATTCTTCGGTAATATAAATTATTGTGCATTCTTATCAGTATTTTCAACTTGAATATTACCTAATTTGGAACTGAAAAAATAGATATATTTTATGTGATTTACTATATGTTTTGCAACAAGGGAAATAGAGAAAGTGAATGAATAAGTAAATGAGTGAATGGGTGAATGGGTGAATGAGTGAATGGGTAAATGGGTGAATGAGTGAATGAGCAATTCCATTTACCTATCCCATTCACTCATTCACTCATTTACTAATTCACTTTGCACATTCCCTCATTCGAAAACCAGACTATTTTTAAAAGAAAAGTATCAATCACAAAGCATACATAATCAATATGTTACATGAAAGGAATCCTGTAACTCAACAAGCCTGTAAATAAAAAAGTCGAAAATTCTTTGTGAATTTTAACAATCGGTATAACTTAGCTTTTCTAAATTAAACCTCAAAACTTATGAAAAAACTCCTTACGTTTGCCGCATCAGTATGTTTAAGCGGTGTTTTGTTTGCCGGCGGTCTCGTCACAAACACAAACCAAAGTGCATCCTGGGTAAGAATGCCCGCGCAGGATGCATCGGTTGGAATTGAAGCAGCCTACTTTAATCCGGCCGGACTTATGAAGCTGAATAATGGCTTTCATATTTCAATTTCCAACCAGACAATTGCTCAAACAAAAAAGGTTGAGAATTTTTATACGGGTCCGGGCGGAACCTTCGGACTAAATGAGTCTCTGTACGAAGGAAAAGTTTCCGCTCCCCTTTTCCCAAGTGTTTATGCTGTTTATAAAATGGATAAACTGGCATTCTCATTTGGTTTTAATCCAGTTGGTGGAGGCGGTGGCGCTACCTTTGAAAAAGGACTGCCATCTTTTGAGATGGATGTAGCCGACCTGGTTCCCGCCTTAGCCTCACAAGGAGTAAATGATTACCGACTTGATGCTTATTTCGAAGGCACATCAGTTTTTTTCGGATATCAGGGAGGCATTTCCTATAAAATAAATGACATGATTTCTGTTTTTGCCGGCATTCGTTACGTTATGGCCAAAAACACGTACCTGGGACATTTAAAAGATATCCAGGTTTATAATTTTCTTGGCGCTGGCACCTGGTCTCCGGCAAATGCTATAATGAGTGGAATTGCTATGCAAGCAGGTGCGGCTAAAACCAGCACTACTGCTCTTGTTGGCGGTGGAGCGGGTGGTTTAACACTGGCCCAGGCTGAAGCAATGACAATAATTACGGCTATTCAAAGAGCACAGCTCGAAGGAGCACTGACAGCTTTCGGTTCACCTACTACAGTTACCATTAATGATGCTAATACAGTATTTGCAACAGCAGAAGCAAAATATAACGCTACCGCTTCAATTCTTAGTGACCAGGAAGTTGATGTTGAACAGACCGGGTCAGGTATCACTCCGATTTTCGGTTTAAACCTTTCTCCTGTTGATAACCTGAATATTGGGATAAAATATGAGATGGCTACAAAACTCGAGCTGACTAATAAAACAGCAAAAGATGTTACACTAGGATATACTGCTTTAGGCGTTCCAATAACTATGTTCCCGGATGGTGAAAAACTTAGAAATGACATGCCTGCAATGTTGTCCATTGGAGTCAGTTATAAATTATCAGATAAGCTGGGGGCTAATGTTGGAACTCATTATTATTTCGATAAAACGGCTAACTACGGAAAGAAAATTGCTGGCGCTTATGTTGATAACGATCAGGTTATTGATAATAATTTTTATGAAATTGCTGCCGGACTGGAATATAATCTCAGCCAAAAAATGCTGGTAAGTGGTGGATACCTCTATGCCAAAACTGGTGTTAATGCAAATTATCAGAGTGATTTAACTTACAGTCTTACTTCAAATACTCTGGGATTGGGTGGAAAATATCTGATCAATGATATGATTGGTGTAAACCTGGGATTTGGATATACAATTTATGCTGATGGAGAAAAAACAATTGATCATGTTTTCTCTCCTACCGGAGCAATTATTCCTGCCCGCGAAACCTATTACAAAGACAATTGGTTTATTGGTATAGGAGTTGATTTAAGTTTTTAAAAAAGCCGAAATGAAAATCTGAACGAGCCGCCGGAAATGACGGCTCGTTTTTTTAATTCTCCAGGCTCTCAATATACTTCCCCTTCAATGGATTATCCGAGTTAACCAACATCCCGAGCCATTCCCCGGCCTTCGTTTCATCCCCCAGCTTCTTCGAAAGCCTAACCAGGTTCCAGTAAACAGCGCCTTCATAACTGCAATTTTTACCGGAAAAATCAGATAGCAATGCTTCAAATTCCCGGCACGCTGCTTCTGTCTCCCCTAATTCGGTTACGGCATAGGCATGGTCGATCTTCTGATTCAGCAAGGCATCTATAATAACCGGATTAAACGAAAAACATGCATCTTTACAATCTTCAATTAAATCAAACCATGGGGTGTTTTCGGGTAAGGGCGGGAAGGTAAGACTGAAATACAACTTTTCACCAAAACTCCTGAAAACGTATGTTTCCGGACATCTTGGAATGCCATCCGTGGCTTTTATTTTTAGCCGCTTCCCATCTGGCAGGATTATGAAAATATTTCTGTCGGCGCAAAAACTACCTTCCAGACTGCGGTTCTCAATTTCCATGAATAGTGTGGTAGAATTTTGTGTTAATGCAAGGGATCGTATATTCAGGGTTTCATGACTTTTCAGGCCATAATTCGGATTGTCAATGGTTTGGGGATAGAGCCTGACGGAGCCACCAAAAATCAGGAAAGCAAGTAAAATATTTTTAAGCATAATCAATGGTTTATCGGCTTGAATTTTTCAAATTTGAAAGAGTATAACATGAGTAAAAAAGAGTTTATAGTTATTGGTTCCAAAAACCCCCCAAGGGGGACTTTGTCAGTCGATATTATTTAATCTAACTTTATTAAAACAGAAAATTCAATCCGATATACATCCCACTGTCGCCATCTCGTTTGTCGGCAGCCAAACCGTAATCTACCGTTACAATGAAATTATCGTTTAGTGCAAAGTGGATTCCCGCGCCATAGCTCACATGGAGCTTTTCATCATCACCATTATCCAGCCACAAATCAGCGGCTGCTTTAGCAATCGGATCTGTGATAACGGGAAGTTCATATTTACCGGTAACCATCCCTGCATCTGCAAATCCGGCAAGTGCGATATAAAAATTCTGGTTGAGCACAACTGTTCTCAGAACTTTCCAGCGTATTTCAGTGTTCCCGTAAACAAAATCTTCTCCAACCACACGGTTCCTTAGAATTCCACGCATTGTTTTTGCTCCCCCGAGACCATCGCGGGTAAGCTGGGGAGTAGAATTAAACACAAATGGAAGCATGTAGAATGGCATTGTGCCTGATAACTTAGCCTGGTAAGACAAACGGTAAACCAGGTTCAGAGATTTGGGTACCAGGGTGAAATACTGCCTGTGAGTTAAAGCCATACGGGTGTAGCCATAATCGTCACTGAGAAAACCCGGTGCAGCAAGGATCTGCAGCTCGGTCCAGATACCTTTCATAGGGTTGGGCTCATTATCACGGGTATCATAAATCGCGCCAAGCTTAAAGAGAGTCGTATTACCTCCATCTGCCTGATCTGCAGGTATAAGACCCCAATCTACAAAATCGCCGTACAAACCACCTCCTATCCCGGGTAATAAATCGGCAACATCTTTACCCTCATTAAGGTTATTTATATCAACAGTATCCACTTTATTATTATAGAACTCGATGCCACCGAACCATTTTAGATGCTCAACGGGCAGCTTTCCTATAAAATCAGTTTTTAACCGAAGCATATTGCGGTCCATACGATAAAACATCCTCGATTTATAATTTGCCGGGTCATCCTGATCTTCGAAACTGGAATTGTAATAAGCATTATATCCATTGAAACCATAGAAATCGAGCGCTTTTTCAGTAAGGTAGCTTACTTCGGCCAGCATCCTGACACCGGGGATCAGCTTTTCAGAATCATAAGTAAACTGATTAATACCACTACCTTTTGTGGTTCTCGACCATTCCAGGTAGATAGACTGATCGTATTTTGGGTAATTGCTCCCATCACCGTAATCATAGAAATTTACAAGTCCGCCGTATTTAAAACCAATATCCGAATCGTATGCGACAACCGGTATAGCTCCAAAAGACCATCCTGTTTTAACTTTTTCTTTTTCTTTACTTTCTTCCTGGGCCAGGAGAGGGATGCAGGAGAGGAAAAAGATAACCATGAGAACTGAGGTAGTTTTTTTCATTAGCAGAGTTTTTGATTTGCGAAGCAATTTAGTTTAATTTCTCAAAAATAATCGTATTTTTAACCAAAGTATTCCATAAACTACGGTTATTTAATACTCATATGAATCAAAACCGTTTCACCCTTTGGTATTTTGCTGTTGCAATTATCTTCATTATTTTAGAAAATCTGGATTTAGTTTTTCCCTCTCTTATTTTCAAAGCCCTGATCATTCCTTCTTTAATGGTTTATTACCATTTTACGGTAAGGGGAAGATATGACATGTTTCATCGGCTGATCATGACAGGGCTTTTCTTTTCCTGGCTTGGAGACGTCATTCTGCAGCTTGCTGACGGCAATTTCACCAATAAATTTTCAACCGATTTATTCTTTATCGCGGGATTGAGTTCTTTTCTCATTACCCATCTGATATATTTTATTGGCTTTAGCCTTCCAAAGGGTAAAAATTCGGTATTTAACACCCGTCTTTACCAGATATTTCTGGTTGTTCTGTACGGATCAATAATGCTTTATTACCTTTATCGAAGCCTGGGTGATATGAAGATCCCTGTAATTGCTTATACCCTGATCATTTTGCTTATGCTGCTATCAGCGCTGAACCGCTATGGAAAGGTTAACGGACTCAGCTACATCCTGGTGGTTATGGGTGCAATGCTTTTTGTTATCTCTGACACATTGATTGCCATAAATAAATTTCATATGAAAATTAATTTTGCCGGCACAATGATAATGATTACCTACGTTACGGCTCAATATCTTATCGTTCTGGGATGTATTCGTCAGAATATTCTGTCAACAAAAAAAGATTAAAATTTTCATTCCAATTTATATGAAAACAATTCTTAAAGTTTTATTCTGGATCATTGTTCTGGGGGTACTTGCGTTTGCTTTTCTGATATCATACGCGACTTTCAGCGACTATGAGCCGGCAAAACAGGAAACCGTATTTGAATCTGCAAATCCCGATATTTATCCCGAATGGCCGGAGATTGATATGTTGATCTGGAACATTGGGTATTGCGGACTTAGTTCAGAGATGGATTTTTTCTATGATGGAGGTGAAAAGGTACGCACATCGAGGGAACAGGTTTTAATAAACCTTAAAAGCATCATTTCTGAGTTGCAAGGCTATGATACACTTGAGTTTATCCTTTTGCAGGAAGTTGATGTTGATTCAAAGCGCAGCTATGGGATCAGCGGGTATGATAGTATCCGATTAAGCTTACCGGATTATCATACTTTTTTCGGAAAAAACTATGATGTTTTCTTTGTCCCTCTCCCTCCTTCAGAACCTATGGGGAGAGTGAAATCCGGTCTGCAGACACTCAGCAAATCTGTACCTTCCAGCAGTGTTCGCTGGAGTTTTCCCGGCAAATTTGCATGGCCTAAATCTTTATTTATGCTCGATCGTTGTTTCCTGGTTAACCGTTATCCTATGACCGGCGGAAAAGAATTGTTAATTATCAACACTCATAATTCAGCATACGACGCCGGCGGCATTCTCCGCACTCAGGAAATGAATTATCTTAAAGATTTTCTTACTGCTGAGTATGAAAAGGGTAATTATGTAATTGTCGGAGGCGACTGGAACCAGTCTCCTCCGGGATACAAACCTGAATTCAAGAAGGACGTGTTCGATAATGTTGACTTTACGCTGATACCTGATGGCTATCTGCCTGATAACTGGAAATGGGTGTTCGATCCTGCAACTCCGACTAATCGCAGGGTAATGACTCCCTATGAAAGAGGTACAACACCAACTACAATAATTGATTTTTACCTGCTTTCACCTAATGTAGAAGCTCTTAGTGTAAATACCGTGGATAAAGAATTCCTGAATTCAGATCATCACCCTGTCCGGTTAAAGATCAGGTTACTTAATTAGATAGTATCCATTGCCTGGAGCGCCTAAAGTTATACCATCTGTCATAAAGAAGCATAATCGTTAACTATTGATAAACTCAATATTATGAAACCCTTCAGAACTGTATTGCTTAGTTTGCTAATCCTCATTATCCTTGGAGCTGTCGCGGGAGGTATTTTTATCCGCTATATTTCAAAAAAGGCTCTGCCTGATTATAACAGGGATATTGTTCTTACCGGACTAGCCGCTGAAGTCATTGTTAGTCGCGACAGTTTCGCTATTCCCCATATTCTGGCAAGCAGCGAATATGATGTTTACCGTTCAACCGGTTACCTGATGGCCCAGGACAGGCTATGGCAAATGGATCTTTTACGCAGGCTGACAACCGGCCGGTTGTCAGAAATCTTTGGGAAGGATCTCGCAACGGCCGACCAGCTATTTCGTTCCTTACGTTTCACTGAAAAATCTCACATGGTAATTGATAGCTGCAATGAAGAAGTTGTAGGATGCCTCCAGGCATTTGCTGATGGCATTAATCAATATATTTCCGAAAAGGGTGATAAACTTCCCCCGGAATTTACCATTTTGGGTTATCAACCTGAACCCTGGGAGCCCATCCATTCCGCCAACCTGATCGGGTATATGTCATGGGGATTGACCATGGCCTGGCAAACAGAAGTCGTTCTATACAAAGCTGCCATAGCAACCGATGAAAATCATGCCAGGGAGCTTATCCCTGATATGGAAATGCAGAAGTTATTCATTCATACCGGGAGTCCGGTTCCTTCCAAAGCAGAGTTTATCTCAGAACTTGATCAAATCGACCAGGTAATAAAAGACCTGGGACTGCAGGTTTTCCAGGCTTCCAATAACTGGGCGGTTGCAAATAAAAAAAGCAAAACCGGTAAACCCATCCTTGCAAACGACATGCATCTCGAACTCAATGCTCCCGGAATCTGGTACCAGATCCACCAGGAAGTACCCGGAAAACTAAATGTTAGCGGGGTTGCTTTACCCGGCCAGCCTTTTGTTATCTGTGGGCATAATGAAAAGATTGCCTGGGGTATGACCAATGTAATGCTGGATGATATGGATTTCTATATTGAAACTCTTTCCGCTGAAGACACAAGCCTCTATAAGCTTGATGGGAAATGGCTTCCAATGGAAATCAAAAAGGAAACAATTTACACTAAAGAAGGTGATACTATTACCAGGCATAACCGTTTCACTCACCGCGGACCCGTTATTTCTTCATTTAAAGGGATAAAAGACAAGGTGGTATCCATGCGCTGGATCGGTAATGAATTCAGCAACGAAATAGAATCGATATATAAATTCAACCGCGCCGGAAACTGGGACGAATTTCGTGATGCAGCCAGTACCTTTATTGCCATAAGTCAGAACATCGTTTATGCTGATATTGAGGGAAATATCGGCATGCAGACCGCAGCCGGAATACCCATACGCAAAGGAAATCCGGTTTTATTTGCTCCGGGTGACACATCATTATACGATTGGACGGGCGTGGTCCCTTTCAATGAATTACCATTTACGTTTAACCCGGAATGTGGATTCGTGGCATCAGCGAATAACCGCACAATTGATAAAAGTTATCCCTATTATATATCCTGCTGGTTTGATCTGCCAAGCCGCTACCAGGCAATAATCGAGGAAATAACTGAAAGGGATCTACTTGGGGTGGAGGATTTTATTGCCATTCAGTCTGAACAGAATTCACGCTTTGCCGCGAAATTAACCCCGGTTTTCCTGAAAAACCTTGAATCGATCAAAACCGGGCTCAACGAAACAGGTTTAATGGCATTGGATCTTTTAAGTCAGTGGGATTATTCAATGCCGGCGAGCAGCGTTGCATCTGCTATTTTCGAACAAACTTATCTCGAGCTGACCCGTGTAATATTTGCTGACGAATTAGGTCCTGAGTTATACAAAAAATTTATTGAACAAGACCTTATGCCTACCTATCTTATCGACGGTCTGCGGTTGAAAGGAGAATCTTTATGGTGCGATAATGTTAGCACCCCGGATATAACGGAAAGTTTTAAAGACAATATTTTCGAGGCCTTTACAACTGCCATTACAGTATTAAGTGATAAAATGGGGGAAGATGTTATGAAATGGGAATGGGGTAAAGTTCATACCTTAACCCTGGCACATCCCCTTGGAAAAGTATCGGTTTTAAACCGTGCGTTCAACCTGAACCGGGGGCCTTATGCCGTTGGAGGAAGCTATCATACCATAAGCGCGTATTCGTACCCGTTTGAAACCCCTTTCCTGGCCAACCATGGTTCCTCACACCGTCATATTTTTACATTGGGTGAATGGAATAATTCACTAACAGTAATTCCTACCGGGCAATCAGGAATTCCGGCCAGCAGGTTTTATTGCGATCAGACTGACATGTATATTGATTATAAGTATCACTCCGATCTCTTTACGCGGGAGAGCATCGCAAAAAACAAACTATTTGAGATGAAGTTTTTACCGGTTATTTCAGAAAACCGCTGATCATATCCAGTAACTCCTCCGAATCAATAGGCTTGGAAATAAAAGCGTTGCAACCTGCTTCCCGGCAAAGAATGCGGGAATCATAAATGGCATTGGCTGTCTGGGCAATGACAGGCAGGTCAGGGCAAATCAGTTTTATGGCACGCGTAGCATCAAAGCCGTTCATCACCGGCATTTTGATATCCATAAGAACCAGGTGAATACTAGTATTACTTTTACAATAATTTACAGCCTCCTGGCCATTTGATGCATGCAAAATGTTTACCCGGGTGTCTCTTAGCACTTCCTTAAGAAAGAAGGTACTGCTTATATCATCCTCTACAATTAAAATGGTGTAATCTGACCAGTTATACTTATTTGGATCGTATTGCATTTTCTGAGAAAAGTATTAGTATCTGAAAAATAGGATGTTAACTAATCTTCTGGTTTTTTTCCTGGAAATGAAAGTTAATGATATTTTATAAAAATGCAATTCCGGCAACTGAAATTCATATTTCTTTTGATTTGTTGGCTTTAACTCTATTTTGTTTGTAATTTCGAACCTTGATTTTTTTGTCTGATTCTAAATAAATTAAAAGGATGAAGTACACAAATATTTTAGGGATCGATGTCGGGGGATCGGGGGTTAAGGGAGCTATTGTTGATACTAAAAAAGGAGAGATGCTGACCGAACGGTTCAGAATTCCAACTCCGGAACCTGCCAGCCCGGAAGCCGTTTCGAAAGTTGTCGGAGATATTGTAAAGCATTTCAGTTGGAACGGTCCTATTGGCGCTGGATTTCCGGGTGTTGTGCAGAATGGAATAATCAGAACCGCCGCCAATGTTGATAGTTCATGGATCAACCAGGATATAGATAAACTTCTGACCAAAATTACCGGATGCCCGGTGAGTGTTGTAAATGATGCTGATGCTGCAGGTCTTTCAGAGATGAAATTTGGTGCGGGTAAAGACAATAAAGGCCTTGTACTTTTAATTACCGTAGGCACCGGTCTCGGAACTGTAATGTTTTCAGGAGGAAAGCTTGTACCTAACCTTGAAATGGGTCATATAATTCTTAAAGGTGAAGATGCTGAGAAATACGCCTCAGATGCAGCCCGCAAAAATGATGATCTTAGCTGGGAAAAATGGGCCTCCAGGTTTAATGAATACCTGAAGCGACTCGAGGACCTTACATGGCCCGACCTGATTATCATCGGGGGAGGTGTAAGCAAAAGAACTGAACTTTTTCAGGGATTGCTGCAGGCAAGGGCGAAAATACTTCCTGCTCAGTTCCAGAATAATGCCGGAATCATTGGCGCTGCTTATGCCGCGAGGTATAAATATAAGTTACTTCAATAGTAAGTTTATATTTTAAAGTTAATAATTTGAAAATGGGATAATTTGAAAATGGGATAATTTGAAAATGAGTTCAAGTGAGAAATATCCCAAATTCTAAATTCTAAATTCACTCCTTAAACATCATTAATATCTCATGCTTCTCTTTAAAAGTTCTGAGAGTGAGAATATGAATTGTAACAGCTATAGCGATGGATATTAAACCTACTCTTACCCAAATACCGTCAATCATAAAGATTGCTGAGGATAATATGGTGATCCATAAAAGCGAAACGGAATAGATTTTTACCTTTATTGAGATTCCTTTTTTATCACGGTAATTTTTAATGTAGGTTCCAAACCACTTGTTATTTATGAGCCAATCGTAAAACTTTTTCGAACTATGTGCGAAACATGCTGCAGCAAGCAAGAAAAAGACCGTAGTTGGTAAAAGGGGTAAAAAAATACCGATTATTCCTATTCCGGTAAAAAATATCCCCAGCATAATTAAAATGCTCTCTTTGAATTTAGTCATCGCGGAATTCACCCTGATAGTGTCGGTGGTTTTATTTTTCAAATAATCTTTCATCATAATCAAATTGCTTTCACAGGGCTAAAATTAATCGTTTGTCAGTAACAGACTGCGCATTGAAATCGATCCCAGATCAAATCCCTCGTTAAAATAACTCACTTTATCTTTATTGTCGGCCAATCCAAGGGTATAAAGTAAAGGTAAAAAGTGATCAAATGTCGGATGTGCTAATTCGGCCAGCTTTCCCGTTTTCTGAAAATTCACAACGGACTGGTAATCTCCCTTGTCGATATATCCTTTCATAAGAGTATCAAATTCAATGCTCCAGTCGTAAGGCTGACCGTCCATCTGCAGGCGTGACAGGTTATGCACCATATTTCCAGATCCCATTACCAGGACTCCTTTATTTCGAAGGATCTGCAATTCTTTCATCAGGTTGAAATGATATTCCGGTGGTTTGCTATAATCAATGCTGAGTTGGTAAACGGGAATGTTTGCATTCGGATACATATTTATAAGCACCGACCATGTTCCATGATCGAGACCCCAGCTAAGGTCTGTTTCTGCATGGGAATTTTGCAACAGTTGAATGGTTTGCCTTGCAAAATCGGGCGCTCCGGGAGCAGGATATTGAATATCGAAAAGTTCCTTCGGAAATCCCCCGAAATCATGAATAGTTTTTGGTAAGGGCATTGAAGTGACTTTCGTGATTCCATGCGTGAGCCAGTGTGCAGAAACAGACAAAATTGCTGATGGAACCGGTATGGAAGCGCCTAGCTCTTTCCAGGTTCTGCTGTAAGAATTATTCTCAATAGCATTCATCGGACTTCCATGACCAACGAACAGCAGGGGTGATTTTTCCTTGTTTTTCAACCCGCTTATCTCATTATAAAAGTTTTTTAAACCACCCATTGATATGGCTCCCATTATTAGTGTACCTGATTTGATAAGATCTCTTCTTTTCATTTCTGACCGAATTCCATTGTTATGCAGATTTATAACAATTATGGAAGGGAAAAGGTTAATTAATTTAGAATTTAGAATTTAGAATTTAGAATTTAGAATTTAGAATTTAGAATTTAGAATTCACCTAAATCCATTACCTGTTTTTTCTGGTAAGTCGTCGTCACGCCGTCACGCCGTCACGCCGTCACGCCGTCACGTCGTCACGTCGTAACCTCCCCCTTAATCCTCCCTCCCCACCGGATACAAAAGATACCTCTCATCAAAATACGGCGACTTGCTATAAAACCAATGATATATCTGGTCAGGATCATTAGCAAACGCAGGATTATTGGCTTTTTTCTTTTCGAATTCCTTTTTTAACTCGTCCGACTCTTCAAGCATTTTCTTCGCCAGGGGTTCCATTACATAGTTTTCAGCATATTCGGTTCGATTGAAGATTGGAAGAAAAAATCCCCATTGTAAATAAGAATCCGTTGAAACAGGTTCAAGAAGTAAAGCAAGTAATTCTGCCAGGTACTGATCGGTTGAAATCCTTGCTGAACCGGCCGGGAAAATTTCTTTACGCGTTTCAGGTACCGGTTTGCCATTAACATTCATGTGATTTTCATAGGGCGTTTTTCTGAATTCAAACCCGGTGATGCGGTACATTTCAACCTCCACCTCCCTCGTTTCCCTGGTAATTTCCATCTTAATACCGTGAAGTTGCAGTCGTTCAATTACTTCTGTCCAGGCAGCAGGGATCCAATAAGCTTTGGGTAAAGTAATTACATGAGAAGGCTCATTCATCCGGTAGATCGGAGTTCTGATTGAAACCGGCTCACCTGTCCATTCAACATATTCTCCGCCTGTAATTTCCGATTGACTCCGGTGATTTGAGATAGCCAATAATTCAATAGTATCAGGAGGAATATCGCTTTGGGGAAGGTTTTCACCTATTTTCCCAAACATGCCAATGTCTCTGAACTGGGGAATTTGAAACTCCATGGCAACATCAGGGTTGCGTTCTGCCCGGTCAGCATTCCTCACTTTTCGGAGTTCCAATCCATTTTGAGATAAAAATTCCAGGCAACCCTCCAGGAAAACATAAGTTCCCAATACTCTCTGACGGTATGGCTTAAGAGAATGATTTTCAACCAGGACAGACGGGATATGCCGCGCATCCCCGTAATTATCTGAAAACGATGGACCAGAAGTGTACTCAACGATCCCGTCTTTAAAGTCAAGGTAATTGAAAGAGAAGATCAAGGGACCGGGGACATGTCCCATTATTTCAAGTTTGTCATAAACCGCCGGGTAAAATGAGTTATTCAACCATTGGGCTGTTTTCGGCGAATACCCGTGAATACCGACCGATCCCATTGTAATATCATACTGATAATCAGCGCCATCAGTAACATGAATATCGACAAACAGATCCGGATCATATTCATTGAAAACCTTTATAACAGCTCTTACTTCGCGGGTATCGAGCTTCGCAAAGTCACGGTTCAGGTTGAGGTTTTGCGAATTGGTTCGCCATCCCATATTATCCGGACCTCTCTGGTTGATGCGGTTAAAGGGTGAGACACGCTCATGACCATCGACATTGAGGATGGGAATAAAAACCAGGTTCACATGATCGAGCAATGATGCTTTTCCCCCGAAAACAATATCGCGTAAAAGCATCATGCCTGCATCTTTACCATCGATTTCCCCGGGATGGATCCCTGCTTCGATAAAAATGAGGACCTTGCCTGATTTTTTGAGACCGGAAGCGGATTTCAATTTACTTTTTGTAGCAGTAATCATATATATTTCTCTGCCTTCCGGACTTTTCCCTATGGAATTCATTGAAAGCAGGGGCGAGGCGTCACATAGTTTTTGAAGCCAGCTCATGGTTTCCTTGTAAGTTGGAGTAGTTGCAAACTCTGATAATTCTGCCGGGGTTACCCAGGGATTATCTTTAGCCGTAATAAGGCTTTCGCTATTACCTTTCCATTCCCTGATCCCGGGGAGCAGACTCTGCGAGTTAATAATGCCGGTGACACTTATGAAAACCATCGTTATGCTAACGATTTGAATAATTTTTTTGTAATGCATAATGATTAATAGTTTGATACGGAAGATAACACACGAAATCTTTTTTGGCAGGATACAAATCTTTTCTTATTACCCTGTGAAATTATTTCTTACGCAATTTGTCCCGATTAAACGGGAGGGAACCAGGGAGTAGTTTTATAACATTTTATCTGTATTATTGTTTACTGATATCAGATGTTCCGTACTTTCAATTCTGTCGCGGGTAATATAATGGCATTTCAACCAGCAACATTCCTTCTTTACTCCGTCACTCCGTCACGTCATCACTCCGTCACGTCATCACTCCGTCACTCCGTCACGTCATCACTCCGTCACCTCCCCACCTTTCCACTCCTCATAAAACTTATCCAGAAATCCCAGCATATACTCATGTCTTTTCCGGGCCATTGCTTTTCCTGTTTGAGTATTCATGAGATCTTTAAGAAGCAGTAGTTTTTCGTAAAAATGATTGATCGTAGGTGAATTGCTGTTTCGGTATTCACCTCTATTTGAATAGGTTTTCGGGGGAATGGAAGGATCGTAAATCAGCCGGTTTTTATATCCCCCGTAATTAAATGCCCTGGCAATTCCTATGGCTCCCATTGCATCGAGGCGATCGGCATCCTGAACGACCTGCAGTTCAAGGGATTTGAAAATATTATCATCATTGCTTTTGCTAAACGAAATATTTTGGATGATATCCAGAACGGCATCGATTTGTTTTACAGGAACAAAAATTTGTTTGAGAAATTCTTCAGCAATCAGGCATCCTTTTTTTTCGTCTCCGTCATGAAATTTCGGATCGGCAATGTCATGTAATAATGCACCCAGCTTACAAATGTGCATATCGGCATTTTCCTTCTCTGCTATGGTGCATGTGTTCTGAAATACTCTGTGAATGTGCCACCAGTCATGCCCTCCCTCTGCGCCGGAAAGTGTCGATTTTACAAATACGATCGTGTTTTCTACAATATCCATTCCGGAAAATTAGTCATTTTTCAGACGATTCCCGCGAATCCCATGAATGCGAGCGCTAGCATTCCGGCAACGACCAGTGCAATCGGCGCACCCCTCATAGGTTTTGGGACGTTAAGCAGATCAAGTTGCTCACGGATTCCGGCAAAGGTAATTAAAGCCAATCCGAAGCCCAGTGCATTGCCAAAAGCGAAAACTGCACTTTGAACCAGATTCATATCTTTCTGAACCGCAAGCACCGCAACGCCAAGAACAGCGCAGTTGGTAGTGATCAGAGGAAGAAAAATTCCAAGCGCCTGGTATAACGCGGGACTCACTTTTTTCAGGATTATTTCGACAAGCTGAACCAGTGAAGCAATAATTAAAATGAATGTTATGGTACGGGCAAACTCTATACCAAGGGGTACCAAAATGTACATGTAAACCATGTATGTTATTATCGTGGCAAGGACAAGTACAAAAGTTACGGCTCCTGCCATTCCAAGAGAGGTCTCAACCTTGCTGGAAACTCCAATAAAAGGACATATCCCGAGAAATTGGGCAAGAACTATATTACTTACGAAAACGGCTGAGATGATGATCAGTATATATTCCATAGTTAGGGGTTTAGGTGTTTCCTAATCTTTCACGTATTTCTTTTTTAGTTGGTTGGCAATCATTATCATATAACCAAGAGCGAAAAAAGCCCCCGGGGCTAAAATAAATACCAGCATTCCATCCCCCGAAATAATCTTATATCCAAGTATGGATCCTGCTCCTAATATTTCACGAATACTTCCAAGCAGGAATAATGCCATTGCAAATCCCAGGCCCATGCCCAGTCCGTCGATAGTTGAACTATAAACTGTATTTTTACTGGCAAATGCTTCAGCACGGCCTAGAACAATGCAGTTTACAACTATCAGTGGTATAAATAACCCGAGAGTATTAAAAAGATCGGGCAGGTAAGCCTTCATAACTAATTCCACAACAGTTACAAAGCTGGCTATTACGACAATAAATGCAGGAATCCTGACTTTATTGGGAATGAAATTTTTCAGCAGGGAGACAAAAATATTGGATCCGACCAGAACAAATGTGGTTGCCAGTCCCATACTCAGACCATTGATACCTGAGGTGGTTGTGCCGAGGGTAGGGCACATTCCAAGAAGAAGAACAAGGATTGGATTATCCTTGAGAAATCCCTTGGTAAAATTTTTCCATTGGTTCATATCTTCAATTTTCTAATGTTTTTTCTTTATTCACTGAATTACCCATTCACCCATTATTTCTAATCTATTCGTGATGACGTGACGACGTGACGGTAATTCTCCGTAACTCCTAACTCCGTAACTCCGTAACTCCGTAACTCCGTAACCCATTCACTCATTAACCCTGCTCATATAAGCATCATACGCCCTCTGCACCGCATCGCAATAAGCCCGCGAACTTATGGTTGAGGCAGTTATTGCATCCACATCTCCCCGGTCTTTTTTAACTACAAGCTTAAAATTTGCAGGGTCTTTTCCCTGGAACTGGAGACTGAAATCAGACTTCTTCTTGTCAATTTTATCACCAAGTCCCGGTGTTTCCTGGTGCTGTAAAACAGAGATATCAATAATACTTCCATCCGGGGCAAAGCCAACCATCAGCCTGATAAGTCCGCTGAATCCTTTTTTGGTATAGGTTTCAACTGCAGTACCTATGATCGCTCCATCTTTTTTAGCGGGATAGAACCTGAGACTATCCTGGTCACTTTTAACTTTATAAACTTCAGTAGCCGGCTGATTGTCAAACGCGGGAACAACCGCCTGAATGGCAGCATTTGTTTTATTGATTTCAACCAGACGGATAGGTTCTTTGGTTAATTCGTAAACAAACCCAAGAGTAGTAGAAGACACGAGGCTTATCACCAATAAAGCCAGCAACATATTGCCAAAAGTTGATTCTTTTTTAGCCATTTTTAACTTCTCCGAATCTTTTGGGTTTAACATATTTGTTTATAAGGGGAGTAAAACCATTCATCAACAGAATGGCGAATTGAACTCCCTCAGGGTATGCGCCAAACGTACGGATCAGAACGGTAATAACTCCTATCCCGACTCCATAAATCAGCATCCCTTTAACAGTCATCGGGGAGGTAACATAATCGGTAGCCATAAAAATTGCTCCCAGCATCAGGCCCCCTGTCAGTAAATGAAACAAAGGTGACGGAAACTTATCAGGATTACCAAGGCTCATGGCTCCGGTAAAAATAATAACTGTTACAAGAATAGAAACCGGTATATGCCATGTGATGATTTTCTTCCAAAGCATATAAACAAGCCCCAGCAATAGTGCGAATGCAGCCACTTCTCCGGCCGATCCTGTCATTCTTCCCATGAACATATCAAGGTTTGTGGGCATAGTAGTCATTATTTCACTCACAGACATATTGTTTGCCAGGCTTTCACTCATTTTGCTCAGGGGAGTAGCTCCGGTTGTTGCATCGAGGTATTTCCACCACTGACCTGGTTCGGGGTAAGAGGTCAGGGCAGCAGGAAAGGAAATAAAAAGGAACACTCTGCCTACAAGCGCCGGATTGAAAATATTGTTCCCGAGTCCTCCAAAAGTCATCTTGCCTAGGCCAATAGAAATCAGCGCTCCAATAACCACCATCCACCAGGGCAGGTTTGCCGGCAGACAGAAAGCGAGCAGAAGTCCGGTAAGCGCTGCGGATCCGTCGAGGTGGGAAGGAGAGTTTTTGAGCAGGTACTTCTGGAACAGGAATTCAAATAGCACGCATGAGATCACTGAAACTACTGTAATAATGATCATTCCGATCCCAAAGTAGAATGTAGAAACAGCAAGGGCAGGGAGAAGGGCAATGACCACGCCATACATCAGTTTAGGCGCCGATTGCCCGGAATGCGCGTGAGGTGAGGGGGATACAGTAAAAATGTTCATATTCAGAATTCGTTATGATCGGATTAGTTTTAGTTTTTTCTTGTTCTCATGATTTGTGTTACTTTACCTTTGCCAAGCCTGATGTAATCTAATAGCGGACGGTTTGAAGGACATGTGTAGCTGCAGGATCCACATTCCATGCAGTCCATTACCTTTTCAATTTCCATCCTTTCGAAATATTCCCTTTCAGCCAGGCTCATCAGCAGGTAAGGCTCAAGCCCCATCGGGCAGACGCTTATACACTTTGAGCATCGGACACAATTTTTTACTTCAAGTCGGTTTGCTTCTGAAACCGGGATAACTAATATTCCCGAACTTCCTTTCACAACCGGCACCTCAAGACTGCTGATGGCTCTCCCCATCATGGGTCCGCCATTAACTACTTTCCCGGTATCATCCGGGAGGCCGCCTGCTGCATCGATCAGAGTCTGAACAGGGGTTCCGATCCGGGTCAGAAAATTGGAAGGATTTTTGAGGGATTTGCCGGTTACAGTTACTACGCGGTCGATCAGGGGTTTGTTTTTCTGAACTGCCTGGTAGGCGGCAAAGATACTACCAACGTTAAATGCCACAACACCAATATCGATTGGCAGGCCGCCTGAAGGAACTTCGCGGTTGATCAGGGCTTTAACCAATTGCTTCTCACCTCCCTGGGGATATTTAACTTTAAGCGCTACTACACTGATACCCTGTTCCCTGGCTGCAAGGCTGGTCATAAGCTCTATCGCATCAGGCTTATTATTCTCAATTCCAATTATGGCTTTTTCAACTTTGAGAGCCTTCATCATAATCCGTGTTCCAACCATGATCTCTTCGCCCTTTTCAAGCATAAGCGAATGGTCGGCCGTCAGGTAAGGCTCACATTCAACAGCATTAACAATAAGGTATTCAGCTTTTTTCCCTTGTGGAATACTTAGTTTAACATGGGAGGGAAAAGTAGCTCCCCCGAGACCCACCAGACCGGCAAGGTTTATTTTTTTAATGATTTCTTCGGAGGTCAGGTCGAAATCCTTTTTTAGTTCCGGACTCAGATCGATATCAGAAACCCAATCGTCACCCTCGGTTTGAATCTGAACCGACAAACGACGATAACCGGTGCTATCAGGAAAAGCATCTACCTTCAAAACCGTGCCGCTTACCGAGGAATGAATATTCGCTGAAACAAAACCTCCGGATTCGGCGATAAGTTGTCCTGTTTTGACTTTGTCTCCCTTAATAACCAGCACTTTTGCAGGAGCGCCGATATGCTGTGACACGGGAATTATTACTACGGGGGGAGGAGGAAGCGCCTCTATTGTTTTATGAGAGGAGAACTTGTTTTCTTCCGGGTGAACCCCGCCTGTTGGGAATGTTTTTAACACCTTTAATTTTTTTTTAGAATAGATGCTTTTTAAATATCTCTGAACAACGATTAACGATTTATGAACTTTCACTTTCTTCTGCAGCAACCGGTTTTTCCTTCCTGAGAGGGAATCCTATCTCGAGTATTGCATTGGTCGGGCAAACCACTACACACTTACGGCAAAGCCTGCATTTCACGGGATCAATGTAGGCAAGGTTATTTGCCATGGTGATGGCCTCATAAGGACATACATTAAAACATTTTGAGCAACCTATGCAGGCCACTGCGCAGTTTTTCTTTGCTACAACACCTTTTTCCTCGTTAATGCATGAAACAAAAATCTTTCTGTCTTTTGGATTTTTCTTTCGCAGTTCAATGATATCCCTCGGACATGCCTTTACGCATGCACCACAAGCCGTGCATTTATCATCTACTACCTCCGGAAGGCCGGTAACAGGGTTCATATGAATGGCATCGAAATCGCATGCATCAACACATTCGCCATATCCCAGGCAGCCATGAGGACAGCCGCTTTCACCAATGTACAAACTATGAGCTATCGTGCACGACTGTGCCCCATCGTACCGGTTTGTTCGGGGTCTGTGCTGTGGGGCGCCATTGCATCGGACAACGGCAACCGTAGCATCCTTTTCAACAGCTTCCCGGCCTAAAATTAATGCAACGGATTTCATAGTATCATTGCCCCCAACCGGACAAAAAAGACCGTCGAAACTTTCGGATTTTACCAGGGCTTCCGCAAAATTCCTGCAACCGGGATATCCGCAACCGCCGCAGTTGGCAAGAGGCAATGATTGCTCTACCTGATCTATGCGGGGGTCTTCAAACACCTTAAAT
Organism: uncultured Chitinophaga sp.; assembly: GCA_964349045.1. GTDB lineage: Bacteria > Bacteroidota > Bacteroidia > Bacteroidales > JACJXF01. The sequence continues at coordinate 10,126 of CAYGFI010000035.1, read as the reverse complement.
TTCCGGGCAACGAAATACAGAATTATCGCGGCTGCAGCCCCAATGGTGCTAAGGGTAATTATCGTAAACAAAACAACATTGCTCATATCAGTCTATCTTTCGGATGGAAAAGTTAAAACTTTTCCTGATTTTATTTCTGAATAAATACAATACATAATAATAGGGAGGCAGAAGCCCGAGAGCTATCAAGCCGCTTAATAGTTCATTAAATCCTGCTGCGCTGGCGATTAACAGTCCCGTAAAAAGAATGATAAAAGGATATCCATACCCCATCAGCAGAGCTCTAAAACCCTTTGATTGTTCCATGATCAGCATTACCATCTCACCGGCACTGAAATTTCCATACACCCCGTTAACCTCAATTTCCTTATCCTGCATATCAGCTGCCGTGCAAACCCCTTTGGCATGACAGGCAGAACAGGCTGATTCAGATATGATCTTAACAATTACCGAATGATCAGTGATAGTGTGAATAAAACCTTTATGCTCAATCGATTTGCCTGTATTATCGGACATAAACGTATTAAATTAAAGATACAAAATTAGATTTACAGGGATATAAAATGGTGCTAAATATCATATTCCGAATGTAAATCTGGTTATTTATTTTCATTATAAATAAAGTCAGGCAAAACAATTCGAAATATCCATTTTTAAATTCAGATTCATTAAATAGGATATTGCGGATTTTGGATTTAAAAAGAAAAAAAAAAGGAATGATAAAGGCGGAACTTATCATAGGAATCGAGTTGGATCACTTTAATTGTTGATGCTAAACTAAATGGGAGATTCAATGTAAAAAAAATTGAAAAAATTACCGGATTGAAGAAAATGAAGCATTAGCCATTAATCCTGATTATATTCAAACGGATAACCTTTCTTTTTTTGAACTTCCGCATTAGTTACATTGTTTAATTCTAACAGCTCTAATATACAATGCTATCCGGCATGGGGTCGTTGGGATGAGACTCAAAAGCATGTTTACCTTCCGGATGCATTCAATAATCAGGTTAAAGGGTTAAAAAGTGAGAATATTGAGGTTACAGCCCATATGCTCCTGGGATAGGACCAGTATTTTCCGGATTGGTATATAAATGAAAATAATATATTTCTTTTTTTTGAACCAATTTCCCTTATCATTGTTTGCTTGTGAAACTATTAAAATGAAACCCACATGTTTCGCGAAACTCTAATGAATATAATTTCATACCATGTGGGTTCTCCCGCCAAGGCGGGACAGGCTATCCGACCATTAAAAATAAATTTATACGAATGAAACCTTATTTCATAAACTTTATCAATGCTCTGGTTTTAATTTTTTTAGGAAGCTGGGCCTACTTTACATCCGAATCCCCTTCACTAACAGCGCTGATCCCGGTATTTGGCGGAATTATTTTACTGGCCATCACCCCCGGATTTAAGAAGGGTAACAAAGTACTGGCACATATTGCCGTAGCGCTTACATTTATCCTGTTATTGGGTCTGATCAAGCCTCTTACAGGAGCAATCGGAAGAACAGACGGACCCGGAATTACCAGGGTCGTTGTGATGATGCTCTCATCATTAGCATCTGTTATTGTATTTGTGAAGAGTTTTATTGATGCACGCAGGCAGGCTGGTAAATAACCAGGTTCCTTGTTATTCTTGTGCAGGGATATCCTTATTATTAACATAGTAAGGATTTTTTCAGTAACTTTCGCATCTGAAATTATTTTCCGCAATAATTTAGTTCATGCGTTATTTACTTTTATTATCCTTATTCTTAATCCTGCCGATACAGGTGTTTCCACAGATTCTCATTAATGAGTTTTCTGCCTCGAATCTTAGTGGAATTACAGATGAGGATGGTGAAGCTTCAGATTGGATTGAATTGTACAATAATTCTGATTCAGAGATCAATCTGGATGGGTACTACTTATCAGATGATGTCCGTTCCCTTAAAAGATGGTCGTTTCCAAATGTTTCCATTATACCTGATTCATACCTTCTGATTTTTGCATCTGGGAAGGACCGGAAGGAGCTACCACTAAGCTACCAGACCATTATACCAGTTGGAGCACAATGGCAATACCTTATTCCTTCTTCTGATATCGGGAATACATGGAAATATACAGGTTTTGAAAATACGGCATGGACCATTGGAAAAAGCGGTTTTGGGTATGGCGATAATGATGATGCTACCATCCTTCCAAATACCATCAGTGTTTTTATAAGAAAAGAATTCACGATCTACAGTATTGAAGATGTTAAAGAATTAATTTTGAGCATTGACTACGATGATGGCTTTGTAGCATTTATAAACGGGCATGAAATAGCCCGGAATAACCTGGGTGAACCCGGTTCACCCGTTGCATTTAACAAGGCTACCGGTAATTTTCTCCGGGAGGCGACAATATACCAGGGTGGAAAGCCGGAGAATTTTGTAATGTCAGATCCCGGTACTTTCCTGTTGGAGGGTATCAATGTGCTGGCGATTCAAGGGCATAATGCTTCAACAGGCTCCTCCGATTTCAGCCTTATCCCGATGTTAACTCTTGGACTCTCAGGCACAGGCTATAGTGATATTCTTCCCTATGATTTAAATCTAAGCCGTCGCAATCTTCATACAAATTTTAAAATCAACAGTGAAGGCGAGACGTTGATTCTTTCACGGCCCGACTCTTCACTTGTGGATTCTGTTACTGCAACCCCATTGATGGCAAATATTTCATATGGACGTAAACCCGACGGCCAAAGCTCCTGGTTCTATTTTTCAAAATCCACCCCTGGCGCAGCAAATGACACCAGGGGGTATAATGCGATGTCTAGTGATACCGTAAAATTTTCATATAAGGGAGGGTATTTTCCCGGGGGATTGGAAATAAAACTCACTACTGATGATCCTTTGGATTCAATATTTTATACGCTTGATGGTTCCGAACCCTTACCCGACGATTTATTATATAAAAATCCTATCCCTGTTTCAAAAAACACGGTTTTAAGGGCAAGATCGGTAAATTCTCAAAAACTTGCGGGACTGATCTTTACTAATACATATATTACTGAACAACACACATTACCGGTAGTGTGCCTGAGTACGGATCCTGATAACTTCTTTGATTATAACACAGGTATATATGTATTGGGCCCGAAAGCATCCGAGGAAAGTCCTAATTTTGGAGCTAATTTCTGGGAGGACTGGGAACGACCTGCTCACATGGAATTGTACGATATTAATGGAGTTAAGCATATTGACCAGGGAGTCGGGGTTAAGATTTATGGCGCATGGTCACGCGCAAATGCGCAGAAATCATTGGCGCTGTTTGCACGACGGGAATATGGGAAAGGCTCATTCGATTACCAGTTTTTTAAAGATAAACCCATTAAAAAATTTGAATCTGTTGTTCTCAGGAATGGAGGGAATGATTGGAACCAGGCTATTATACGGGATGGACTAACCTCCAGCCTCATAAAAGATATGGACATGGATCGCCTGGCGTTTCAACCCGCAATTCTATATATTAACGGTGAATATTGGGGAATTCTCAACTTGCGGGAAAAGGTGAATACCCACTTTCTTGCTGAAAATCATTTTGTAAATCCCGATGACGTAAACCTATTGGAAAACAACGGAACCATCATTGACGGATCCAACACCTCCTACCTTCAGATGATCAGCTACCTTAATACCCATACTCTTGAATCGGAACAGAATTACCTTGGGGTTAGCAAAAACATGGATGTAAACAATTATATTCAATATCAGCTTACTGAAATTTATATAAATAACAAAGACTGGCCGGGGAATAACGTAAAATTCTGGAAAACCAATGATCCGGGAAGTATCTGGCGCTGGATTATTTTTGATACCGACTTTGGTTGGGGCATTTGGGACGGCAATGCTTATTCGTTCAATACTCTTGCCTTTGCTCTGGAACCAAACTACCCGGAGTGGCCTAATCCTCCCTGGTCAACTTTGCTTTTCAGAAGAATGATGTCGAACCCGGCCTTCAGAAAGGAATTTGCAAACCAGTTTGCCGATCGTATTAATACAAACTTCAGGCCGGTAAAGGTTATTCAAGTAATTGATTCTCTGAAACTCACATTCCAGCCCGAGATAAACGATCACATGATTCGCTGGGGATTGAATTATTATAACTGGCAGAACAATTTCATAACCATAAAATCTTTTGCAAACGCTCGTCCGGGATATATGAGGAACTTTCTGGATGCTGAACTCGGTAATGTTGGTAAATTAAATGTCAGGGTTGAAATAGATCCTCCCGGCGCCGGTGTTGCGAAGGTAAATTCTGTAATCCCGGAGAGCTACCCTTTTACCGGGGTGTATTTTAAAAATCTGCCAATAAAACTCACTGCCATACCAAATCCGGGATATAAGTTTTTGAGATGGGAGGGGGCCATTAACGCAAATTCACTTTCCATTGATTATAACATGGCAGAATCTGCAACTCTGAGGGCTGTTTTTACATCCGCGGAACCTGCTGATTTTAAGATAGTGATCAATGAGATCAATTATAATTCCTCCCCCGAAAAAGACACAAAGGACTGGATCGAGTTAAACAATGCAGGCAATACATCGGTGAACCTTAAAAACTGGGTTATCAGCGATGCCGGCCCTGATGTTGGATTTACATTTCCTTCGGATATTATTCTTACACCCGGGATGCACTTCGTTGTTTGCCGTGAATTAGCTGCATTCAGGCTCCTTCTATCCGGGGTTAAAAATGCTGTTGGGGATATGAATTTCGGGCTTGGGAGTATAGGCGATGATATCAATCTTTTTGATGCTGACGGTGTGCTGATCGACTTTGTAAATTACACTCCCAATCTGCCCTGGCCTGTCGATGCAAATGGAACAGGGGCTTCCATTGAACTTACAGATCCTTTAAAGGACAATAATAACGGCAGTAATTGGCAGGCAAGCGCTGATGGAGGAACCCCGGGGGATATCAACCTTCTGGCGCTACCGCTAAATATTAATGATGCAATTTCCTCCTCAGGTTTTAATCTTGATTGTTATCCAAATCCTTTCCGGGATTATACAACCCTGAGACTCGAAGCGGTAGTTCCGGGAAATTACAAACTCGAAGTATATGATATTCAGGGCAGGCTGCTGAATGTCCTTGCAGATCAGAATATTGATTCCGGAGCTTACTATATTGACTGGGATGGCAGAGATTCCGGAAATGAACTGATGCCGGGTGGGATTTATATTGTCAGGCTTTCTGGTGCAAATCTTGATTTGCATTTAAAGGTTATTATGGTAAAATAAAGTTAAATTCAAGAGGATCCGTATTTTTTGGTGGATGAAAATCTGGTAAAGTCAATAATATTGAGTATTTCCTGGGTAGAATTTACGATTACGATGATATGATGTATCCCGGATATCAGTTTGGGATTTCATTCCCTTTTTTTTTGGATCTAAAAATATGAAGATTCAGGTTTCTAAATTAGGGAATGAATTCAGTATAAATCACGAAGTCAATTATATATTTAATATGGAATCGAAAATTAAAATCTTATTACATCAGACGAAAAAAAATAAAGCGATAAAATTTCTAATTAACTCTACCCAGGATTTTTTTCATTCTCATTAAAGACTCGATGAAATAGTAATCAGCATAACTTAGCGGCACATCTACTTCACTTTTGTTTGGAATGGAACCTACCGAGTGCATCAGGATAAAAGAACCATTTTTTCCTGCTTCTGCCCGGTATTCAGGCGAAGAAAGAGTGCGAATGATTCTCTCCGCCTTATCCAGGTATTTTGATCCCCGGCCCTTTTCAACGAAACCGGATAATTCAATAAGAGAGGAGCAAAGGATTGCAGCAGCAGACGCATCCCTGGGTTCATTGGGAATGCCTGGAGCGTTGAAGTCCCAGTAAGGGATCAAATCCACCGGCATATTGGGATGGTCCAGTATAAAACCAGCAATCCCTATTGCCTGATCAAGGTACCTGATTTCTCCGGTTTCCCTGTACATCATGGTAAAACCATAGAGCCCCCAGCATTGTCCTCTTGCCCAGGCCGATTCATCCGAATAGCCCTGGGCGGTTTGTTTTTCCCGGGGAAGACCGGTGAGGGTGTCGTAATCCACAACATGATACGAGCTGAAATCGGGCCGGAAGTGATTTGCAATTGTTACATCTGCATGTGATATAGCAATACGCGTGAAGGTTGAATCACCCGTTTCCCGCGCAGCCCAGAAAAGAAACTCCAGGTTCATCATATTATCAATAATTACCGGAAACATCCATGTATTATGGTCCCACGAGCGGATGCATCCCGTTGTCGGGTTGAATCGCGAGATCAGGCTATGGGCCCCGGTTACCAGCGTCTCTTTATATTCATCGGTCGGATTTGTACGCAAACCGTTTCCGAAAGAGCAATAAAGCATAAAACCCAGATCGTGAGTTCCACGGTTAACCTTCTCATTCTCAATGAGGGAAGTTCTTTTAAGGGCCATTTCACGGATGATCTCATCGCCTGAGTATTCATAAAGATACCAGAGGCTTCCCGGGAAAAAACCGCTGCACCACCAGCCCGAACCAGAGGTAATGAGTTCATCTTTTCCGGCATTATAGGATCGGGGGAGTACTGAATCAGGAAGGGCCTGGTCCATTCCTTTATATTGTCCGGTCGCAAACTGAAGCTGCTCATCAATCAGTTGGTTAATCGGCTTTTCGGCCGGTTTACATGAAAGGATGAAAGCAGTTAAGATAATTGTTACCAGGTGAAGGTGGTTCTTCATTTGTAATAGTTTTATTATCTGCTAATATAGGGAAAATGGAATTAATGGAAAAATGAGTTATTTATTGATTTGGAATTACAATTCTTTGATGTTTTTGATTACGCGGGATTTTGTGAGGACGTGAGGACGTGACGACGTGACGAGGTGACGGCGTGACGGGCCTGATGATGTGACGAGCTTATCCTGTCCTTTACGGAAATTCCCTGATAATATAATTCCTTAAAATCCCAACCACAGCAACTGGTTCCCTTTACTGCTAAATTCAAATGCGGGGAAAGGTACTTTAATAAAATTAAGACTTCGTAATAACAGGTTTACTGTTTTATTGCCTGTATTAATTTTAGAGAGGTCAGCGTCAAAGCTCAGGTAGTATTGCCTGTATCTGTTAAAATAGGGTAAAACAACCGGATCATCGTATCCGCTGATCATCCCTTCCGCTCCATATCCCATTGAAAAGCACAACCAGGAAGGCAGGATTTCAATTCCGGACAAAGATTTTATATTGAACGAAAACCAGAGAGTATGTCCGTTATAATCTTTCAGGAGGCGCCCGGGAAAAGTATTGCCGAGTACTTCAGGACGAAATGCTGCGTAGGATGTAGAGCGCCAGGAGATTTTGGGAATGATTTTTTCCTTATCCCATATCAGGGATTGAAAGGCAAAAAGGGCAACTCCCGAAACATTAAAAGCCAGATCGGAAGCAGATGCTCCCCAACCTGAAGAAAATCCATCAAAAACTTCAATGGTAGATATCCCCAGCATGGATATTCCGGAAGCCCATAATACTGAATTTTTGTGATTCACTCCTGCTGATCTTAATCCCCCGGTAAGAAAACGCGTTGCAACATAGGAAGAAAGGAAATGCCCGGTCTTATCCATCTGGAGCCATTCACGGCTATCATCGATCCAGTGAAAGGAGGAACGTTCGTAATTCTTATACCACAGTTCGTTCATAGCACAAACTGATAAGCCATAGATTGCGGTAGTCCCGGCAATAAAATATAGTTTATCTTTTTTATGAATAGCAGATGAATCCTGCTGCGCAGAGACCTGGAATGAAACTGAAATCAGGGAGGCAAGAATCTGTATTTTCATAGACGTTAAAAATACATAATTTATTTCTTCGCTTCATGACCCTTACTCTCCAAATCGGTAACCGATTCCAGACTCGGTTATTAATAACGTGGGTTTGGACGGGTTTTCCTCTATTTTCTTTCTTAACTGAGCAACAAAAACCCTCAGGTATTGTGTTTGCTCAACATAGCCATATCCCCATACCTCTTTAAGAATATACTGATGTGTAAGTACACGACCGCGATTTTTTGTCAGTAAATTAAGTAATGAAAACTCCGTGACGGTGAGTTTTATTATTTCTTTATTTTTACGCACAATATGGCTTACCATATCTATACTCAGTGAGCCTATTTCTATTTCAGAAGCATCCGTATTATTTTCAACTGATCGCATGGCAGCACGTATCCTTGCCAATAATTCTCCGGTTCTGAAAGGTTTTGTCAGATAGTCGTTTGCCCCATTATCCAGGGCTTTTATTATATCTTCTTCAGAACTTCGCACTGATAATACGATGATGGGTTTAAAAAACCATTCCCGTAATTTTTTAAGAATTTCCTGGCCATCAATATCCGGTAAACCCAGGTCCAGAATAATTAAATTAGGATGCTGCGTGGCTGCTTCCACCAATCCCTCTTTACCGTTTATCGACTGAATAATTTTATAACCGTTTGCTGAAAGGGTTATTTCAAGCAACCTTCTAATCTGAAGTTCATCATCAATTATTAATATGGATTCATTTTCATTCATATGCTTTGGCCTACAAATTCTTTATATCCGGTTTATCTGAAGGGATTTTTATAGTAAATTTCGCACCGGTTTTTTCACAGTTTACAACTTCAATTGTACCATTATGGGCTTCAACAAATCCCTTGGCAATCGATAAACCAAGACCAAGGCCTCCTGTTTTGCTGCCATTCACCCTGAAAAATTTTTTGAATATATTTTTTATTTCTGTTTCAGGAAAACCAGGACCTTTGTCAATAACTTCAATGATCAATTCTCCCTTTTTATAAAGGGTATTAAATTCGATTTCTGAAGCAACCGGGGCATATTGGGTGGAATTAATAAGGAGATTATATAAAACCTGCTCCAACAATCCAAAATCAATTTTAACGAGAGGCATATCTTCAGGTATGGTTACTATCAGGGAAAATGGTTTTAATTCATCTGTTAAATCTTCTGTCACTTTATTTATCAGGTCATTAATATCATACCAGTCAAGCCGGACAGAAATATGCCCACTTTCAAGACGGGACATGTTCAGCAGGTTTTCTATAAGCCTGTTCAGACGTAATGATGCAGTGAAGATCTCATGGCATAATGCAGACTGGATATTCCCGGAATTTGAAGAATGTAAAATGGAATCGGATGCTCCCATTATAGTCGCAACCGGTATCCTTAATTCGTGAGAAATAGAATTAAATAAGGTTTTATAAAGGCGGTCGGACTCATCTAAAAAGCGCACTTTTTGAGCCAGTTCACCAAGAAATTCCCTTTCAAGGGCATTGGATATTTGAGCCAGGAAAGTATCCCAATAGGTTTTTTGTTCATCCAAAAACGGACTGTTTTTCTGAATTGCTAATACTCCGGGGTTTAATCGGTTTCCCAGAAGCGGAAAGAAGGTATAATCAACTGCAAATGAGTTTTCGGTATTTGCACCAGCTTTTCGGGAATGCGTAAATACCCACTCTGCTACGTTATATTCAAGAGGTGTCAGCTTTTTATCCTTCTGTAACCTTCCGGTTGAATTGAGAATATTGTTTCCGTCCTGCAATATAAAAAACGAATTCAGTCCAAAATGATTTTCAATTTCGCCAATAGCAACTTTTAACACCTCTTCAATTCCACTGGCTTTTGAGAGCTCTTTGGTTAACTGAAATAGAGCATTTGTTCGTTTTTCCCTTTCCCGGGCTACTTTTTCCTGTCTGCGCACCCGGGTACTTAAAACTCCGTTTACAAGAGCTATGATGAAGAACAATCCAAATATGAGTAAGTCTTCTGTTTTCTCGATATGAAATGTAAAATGAGGCGGTATAAATAAAAAATTCCATATCAATGCACTTAAGGTTGAAGAAAGCAGAACCGGTCCAATTCCCATAAATGTGGACAAAATTGAAACAACAAATAACAGGATATAGGAAACAACATGGTAATTCTGATTATTGGCAAGGGGAGTACAAAGCAAAGCAGTACCTCCAATTAAAAAAATGGATAGTACATAATGTTTAATCAGTGAACTTTTTGAATGCGATAAAAATTTATTCATTGTGATTCTGCGTCCACGTGTAATATATTAAATC
>CAYGFI010000034.1:23058-35151 GCA_964349045.1 uncultured Chitinophaga sp. | reverse complement strand
AGCCTATATAGACCCATCCGAAGAAGAATTCCATTATTAATTCAATAAATTTAAATTCAGATTTTTTTACATTGATCTGCCTGATAACACTTTCTGCCAGGATTTCAGGATCATTTAAAACAGGTTTGTAATTTTTCAGGACATTTATAAGTCTGTTGTATTTCGTATTTTCTGTATTCATTTTACATGTGGTTTTCAATTAGTTCAGCTATTTTTTTTCTTGCATAATGGAGATTTGCTTTTACATTCGCTTTGCTCATAGAGGTAATTTCAGAGATTTCTTCATTCGACATTTCCTCGAGGTCGCTTAGAACAAAAACTGCTTTTTGTTTTGGACTTAGTTTTTCTGTCATAACAAAAATTATCTGCGCTATCTCTGTGTTTTCCATTGTTGTAGAAGGATTTTCAGATAGTTTATTTGAAATTTGAGCCCAGGTTTTTTCATCGGCAGTAAATTCAGGATTCTTTTTTTGTTTTCTTAGTTCATCGTAGCATTTATTGATAATAATGCGATATAACCAGCTTTTATATCTTTCAGCCGACCTGATCTTATTAATGTTTTTCCAAACGGTTATCATACTTTCCTGCACAATATCAGATGCCTTTGCCTCATCTCCCAGCATCCTGAAGGCAACAGAAAATGCAAAGGGGGATGAATTCAGTACCAGCTTTTTAAAACTCTGCAGGTTGCCTCTGACAGATTCCTCAATAATTGTTTGGTCGATCATTATTGATTGCGTGTTGTAATATAAGGACGCTATTTTTTAGGGAAGGTAAAAAATATTTGGGGATTTTTTGGAATATAGTGATAAGGGAACAGGGAACTGTCAGTAGTGTGAACGGAATTCAAAATTAAGCGCAGACCGCCTCCGGCGGACGCAAAAACGCGGTTAAGTCCGCAATTTTACTGCGTTATTAACCGCGTCTAACCGTTCAGCAAAGCGGATTTGTGTTTAAGTTTTATGCTAAAAGCCCTTTTTACTGTCCCTGACTGTTAATAGGTATATAACTCAGCAGACTCATATTCTCAGGCCCTGTATAATCGTACTGGTATAGCCCGTCTTTGCCGATCATCATCAAAACGCCGTTAAAGGGAATTACATCAAATGCATTGACATCAGGGAAACCGGTAATCTTAACTAAATTTTTGGGGTTATTGGCGTTATATACTTTCAGTCCGGCTTCACCATCACATACAAACAGGGTTTTGTTGTCAATACCCAGTCCATAAGGCTCCTGCATGGGGTAGGATTCTTCGTGCCTGGGATTTAAAATATCAGATACATCGATAACATCCAGCTGACTGGTTGCTTCTCCACAAAGGTTGCCTGCCCTCAGGGTAACATAGGCATAATTTCCATCAACTACAACAGGGTCACAGCTTTTGAAATGGTTGTACCGGGATATATAGGTTGGTGATTCAGGATTAGCGAGGCTATATATTATCATTCCTGTTTGCGTCCCGAAGAACAACTTGTTCTGGTATAGGAATACAGTCTCAACTCCCCATCCAATGCCCTGGTCAGAGACCAATAAGGGTTGAGACAGATCGTCGATATCAAAGGTTTTAAGGTTGTATTGGTCGACCGTGTAAAGGAAGTTGCCGGAAATGGTAAATCGGGCCATTGATCCGCCAACACCCACCGACATTGAAGACGACCCACCTGTAGTGTTGGCTGTTTTACTGTAACTGGCTTCGGATGTCATAAAATCCCATCTTTCAAGGAAACGGAAATTTGGCTGCTGCCTTTCCACTTCCAATTCAACTTCTTTGGTTTCCCATCCAACAACAATGCCCTGAGTAGCATCAATTTCCCCAAAAGGAAACTGGTTTTGTTCGGTTAACGGAGGAAGGGTAAAGGGGAAAATGCTGTCAACTCTGCCCGTTTCCCTGATATTATTGATATCACTGATATTCAATGCAACCAGATCGGTGAAGCTGTCTGCAAAAAGTATACTGTCTTTAACAGCCATATCCATATTTCCCGGGATTTCAATAAACGCCACGAATACCGGTTCCGAAGGATTGTTGTTATCAATCACATGAATACCTTTCAAGGCTTCATTGATAAAAATAAAGTTGTCTTTGAAATAAATTTTCCCAGGTTCAACAATATCCTCAGAATCTGTGACTTTTACTGATTTTTTAAACTCCTGCCTGTTCATATATACCGGTACGTTTACCATGTAGGTGTCGGTGATTTTCTCCTGGCAACCGCCAAACAACAGTGTGAGGATGCCGGTTACAAATAAATACTTTAAAGTTTTCATTGGAAGTGGGTTTTAATTCTTGAAGTGGGTTTTAATTCTTTATATTTCTTAAGATGATTAAAATGGCAGAACAGTTGCGTCAGATTAATATATCTTTGTTGGCGCAACGGTTTCACTACTTTTTGCATCCATGTTAAAACTTTCCCATGAAGAACATAAATCCAATTCTGTCTGTAATCCCTGTTCGAATGTTCCTGTTAATTCTTAGTTTTCAGTTAATCCTGATTAATAAAACTTTGGCACAGCGACTGGAAGATGTGATCTATCTCTCCGGCGGGAGTGTAATTCATGGTTCATTATTAACAGATAGCGCTTCCAGCACAGTAAAAATTCTAAACCATTCCGGGGATACATGGGTTTTCGACCGCTCAGAAGTTGATTCCGTGAAACGCGAAAAGCCTTTTGAATACAAAGCAATGCTGTTTAACAAACCCGGTTTTGAAATCAATATTAACGGTGAATTCCTTTTACGATCGGGCAACAATGCAATCGGAAATGCTGTTATCCCCGGCCTGGGACTTTTATTTGCTTACCGGTTTAATCCTTATATATCAGCCGGAACAGAAATAGGCATGGAGTTTTATGAGAGGATGGAAGTCCCTGTTTCAGCCTCTCTCCGTTTACGTTCTTCTGACCGTTCCCTTTCACCATTTTTATTGCTACGGGCAGGGTATACAATCCCCGCTGAAAAACGCCAGGATGACTGGGAGTATAAATACGAAAGTTATGGAGGAATTCACACTACCTTTGGCGCAGGAATCGAAAGGATACTAAATGAAAATTCCTCTTTTCTATTTACATTTTCCTATCACTACCAGGAATTAAATTATCACCTTACACCCCTGAATGAATGGGTGCAGGAGCGCGACAGGACGGAAGCATTTAGCAGACTGAGGCTGACTCTGGGCTACGTTTTTAAATAATTGAAATATTCTTGATTTCCGTATAATTGTGCTTTAAATTTGTATTTAGTGCCTATTCAGGTTAATAGCTTCTGGACTGTTTGAATTTGAAATTATTGGAATCTCGTATCTTCAATCCGATGGAAAAATAGTAACGGGAAGTAATTTTAAGTGTATCTGAAACGATACTGAAATCCATCAGCCTGCCGCCTGACAACCTGGATACTGTATTTTGTTTTTTTATAGCTGATCAGTATTCTGAGTTCTTATTTCAATGTCTGACAGGATAAGTTCCGAAGGCTGACCAGCTTTTTTTCATGATATCTGCGATATTAGTTCAATACTAAAATATATCCCATGAAAAAGAAACTGATTTTCGTCCGCACTTTTGCTGTCATCCTGTTCCTGATTACATTTCAATTCTCATATTGCCAATGGAGTTGGATAAATCCACTTCCAAACGGAAGCAATTTTGAAGGTGTTTCTTTTGTGAATGATAGTACTGGTTGGATCATTAGTAATAAGGGTAAAATTTATAAAACAACCGATTATGGGAAAAGTTGGATTCTGCAAAATGGAAATATATCTTCCCGGTTAAATGAAATCCACATGGTTAATGAATTCACGGGTTATATTGTCGGCGACAGTTCAGTAGTTTTAAAAACAAGCAATGGCGGTACTACCTGGGAGCTTCTGGATCTTGGTTTAACATATAGCGCAAGTCTTATTTCAGTTTATTTTATCGATGAGTTAAAAGGATGGATTAGCGGAGGCTTTTCAAGTGTCTTTTATACCAAGGATGGTGGTCAAAGCTGGTCGACATTTGAATTCTGGTGGGCAGATTGGGTAGGTGATATCCAGTTCACTGATTCATTGACAGGATACAGGGCAGGCAGGTTTGTCCAAAAAACTACAGATGGAGGGAAAACCTGGGATGACTTAAATCTGCCGCTGGTTTCGAATTACAATGATGTATTTTTTATAAATAAAGATACAGGTTGGGTCATATGCGAAAACCAACTTTCCCAAACAACTGATGGGGGTTTAAGCTGGACTCTGCTAAGCAGTATTTCATATGCCGTACAAATATATTTTACTTGTGCTGACACCGGCTGGCTACTTGGTTATAATGAAATCAGTAAAACAACTGATGGTGGCACTACATGGTCAAATTTTAGTATCCCCAGTTGTTACAAGATTTGTATGACTCCTTCGATGGGGTATGCAGTTGGGGAAAATGGAGTAATTGCACAATTGCCTGATAATACCTTCAATAACTGGTCTCGTTTGGATAAAAATTTTGTGGGGGCAAATAATCTTTTCGATATCTATTTTAATGATCCCTTAGTTGGATTTGCAGCAGGGGACAGCGGAAAAATTTTCCGCACTCATGATGGAGGAATCAGCTGGGACTGCATCAAAATTGCAACATCCAAAACACTCCATAAAATATTTTTTACCGATTCTAAAAACGGGTGGACCATCTCTGATAATACAATTTATAACACAGTAAATGGCGGCGATACCTGGCAAATCAGTTATTCTGCCGACACCTATTTCAAGGATATTTTTTTCATTGATTCAGAAACAGGCTGGGTTGTATCCTCCAGCTCTCAGACATTGTACACAAATAATAAGGGAGTTACATGGACCCAACAGGGAAATTATGGAACCGTAGGCAATAGTCTTGCATTCACTACAAGCAAATATGGCTGGTCAGTAGGTTCGGATGGTAAAACTCTAAGAACAGTAAATGGTGGATTAACCTGGTCAACTAAAACTCTTCCAACTACCAATGACCTTCTTGATATAGAGTTCTATGACGAAAAAACTGGTTGGATTATCGGGCGTGATGGAATTATTATGAAAACCATAAACGATGGGTTAAACTGGACAATTCAAACAGCCCCTGTTTTCGATTATAAAAAAATTTCGGTTATAGACAGCAATACTGTTTGGATAGCTGGTTCAAGTTACAACATTGGCGGTTTAACCCTGACTACTAATAATGGTGGGGAAAGTTGGAAAAGCATTGAAAATGACTGTTACCAGCAATTGAATTCCCTGTTTTTCAATGATGTCAATAATGGATTTGCTGTGGGTTACAATGGTGCTATTCTGAAATATGCCGGATTAAATACTATTCCTGTTTTTCCAACTGCATTGCAGGCCGGAAGTTTATCAGAAACCAAAATAGTCCTCAGCTGGCAGGATAATTCCTCAAACGAAGAAGGATTTGAAATCCTGAGAAGTGATAATTACAGTGGTAACTACAAGATTATAAAAATAGTTGGCGCTGGAAGCACAAACTGCATCGATTCCCTTCTGACACTTGACACCGATTACTGGTACCGGGTACGTGCTTATAATTCCAGCGGTAAATCTGCCTGGACAAGAGAGGATAGTGCGAAAACCTCAGGAACCAGGATGCCTGAGACACCTTTACTTATTTCACCATCAAACTTTGAAACCGATATACCGGTATCCTCAACTTTTACCTGGAACTCTTCAAAAAGAGCAAGTACCTATCGGTTACAGGTAGATGATGATTATAATTTCAGCAGCCCTGTTTTCGATGTATCTGGATTGACTTCCACCTCTCAGCAGGTCAATAATCTGGATAACAACAAATATCATTATTGGCGCGTAAATGCTTCAAATGCAGGAGGCACAAGTGCCTGGTCTGATGACCGGGTTTTCAAAACTTTGGATTCAGGATTGGATCCCCCGGCATTATTATCACCTGAGAAATACGCCAATGACATGCCCATAAGTCTTACATTAAGCTGGATCAGTGCGGGGGGGGCTGAAAGCTACAGATTACAGGTAGACGACGATTATTTCTTTAACAGCCCGGTTTTTGATCAATCAGGTATAACAAGCCTTTCGCAAACTGTAACCGGATTAAATTTAAGTACTTTTTATTATTGGCGTGTAAAATCTGAAAACAGCATTGGTAATAGTGATTGGCCTGATTCATGGGCATTTACAACTACAGGACCCATACCTGATATTCCTGTACTAGTATCGCCCGAGAACAATTATACCTATTATAATGCAGATGTTATGCTATTGTGGAATTCATCTGACATAGCAACCAGTTATCATTTACAGGTAGATGATAATAATGACTTTAGTAGTCCTGTTTTTGATGATTCGGAAATTATATACATTAGTCAGTGGTTGAGCAATCTTGATAGCAGCACGGTTTATTATTGGCGGGTTAGCGGAAGCAACACTTCCGGGACAAGCGGCTGGTCAGTTACCTGGGAATTTAAAACGGTTTCTCCTCAACCGGTTTTCCCTGATATTCCATCTCTGGTATCACCAGAGAATGCTGCATGGAATCAGCCAACAACCATAACATTATGCTGGAATTCTTCTCTGAACGCCTTATTTTATCAACTCCAGGTTGATGAATATTTTGATTATTCAAGTCCAATATTCGATTTATCAGGTATTAAGGATACTTCACAAATGGTAAGCGGGTTATTAAATAACACTCGTTACTTTTGGAGGGTCAACGCCTCTAATACGGATGCAACAAGTTTTTGGTCGTTCGACTGGATTTTTACAACCGTACCGGAAGCACCGGAAGCACCGGTTTTAAATTCGCCATTATCAGGAGTGACATTCCAGCCAACATCATTGTTACTTATGTGGTTTCCTTTATTTAATGTCACCTTCCAGCTACAGGTTGATAATAACATTGATTTCAGCAGTCCGGTCTTCGATCAGTCTGATATTTATGCAAACCTGGCTGATGTTGCAGGTTTAGAATACAATGTAACATATTACTGGAGAGTAAGAGCAATCAATGATGGCGGTGCCGGAAATTGGTCGGATATATGGAATTTCAAAACAACTGAATATACCGGTATAGGTTCTTATCAGGAAAACAATACGGCATTTCTTAAACAGAATATTCCAAACCCATTTGAAAATTCTACCCTGTTTCGATATTATTTACCAAATCCATCCCATGTTAAAATGCAGATTTTCACAATCAACGGTAAATTGGTTTATAATCTGGTTAATGAAATGCAAATTGCAGGACATCACGAGATGGAATGGAAGGGTATGGATCATTCAGGTTTCCCATTACCTTCAGGTTTATACCTGGTTAGGTTATTAACCAATGAATTTTGCGAATTTAAAAAGCTGGAAATCATAAGGAATTAAAGCCCCCTTTTGCATAACCTAATTTCCTGTTTAGAATTTATTTCTTACATTTTTACTTGATTTAAGCCTAAACTAGGTTGAAATTTGTTATTAAAGCTTTTTCAGGATAACAGACACAGGTCTGTATGGCTGTATGAATCTCAAATTTTAGTCTGCTGGTTTAAATTTTGGAATATTGACTAAATTTTCATTAAGTGTTTACGAAGATCTGAGCAATCTATATCCTGCGGCCCGACAACCGGGTTATTTGTTTGTTTTAATTTTGGCTGGTCAGAATTTTGTAATGTGAATTAAATGAATGCCTTCCGGAGGCATGGAAGTTTGCTAAACTATTTTTCATGATATCTGTAAAATTTGGCTTATGCTAAAATGGTTCCCATGAAGAAAAATAGGATTTCTGTTTGTAAACTTGTTGTCATAATGATACTGACGACATACCAGGTATCAAATTGTCAGTGGAATTGGATAAACCCGCTGCCAGGTGGAAATAATTATGGAAGTGTTTCTTTCTTGAATGATAGTATCGGTTGGATCGTTGGAAATAAAGGTTCAGTTTATAAAACAACTGATTTCGGGCAAACATGGAATCGCCAGTCTGTAAATTTAACTTCCCGGTTGAATGATATCCATATGGTTAACGAAAATACGGGGTATATTGTTGGTGACAGTTCAGTAGTTTTAAAAACATACGATGGAGGAAATACATGGGAGCATCTGGAACTTGGTTTAACATCTGACGCCAGTCTGATATCCGTATGTTTTACAGACGAGCTAAAAGGATGGATTAGTGGAGATTTTTCATTTGTTTTTAGCACAAATGATGGGGGACAAACATGGTCGGCATATGAATTCTGGTGGGCAGACTGGATTGGCGATGTTCAATTTGTTGATTCATTGACAGGATACCGGGCAGGCAGGTACATTCACAAAACCACAGATGGAGGTAAAAGCTGGAACAGCTTAAATCCTCCTGTAAGTTCACAATACAATGATATCTTTTTTATTAACAAGGATACAGGGTGGGTAGTCAGTAAGAATCAACTTATTCAGACCACCGATGGAGGTTTAAACTGGAAAGAGCGAAACAACGTTACTTTTGCCTCCCAGATATATTTTACAAGTATTGACACAGGGTGGTACCTTGGTGATAATGAAATAGGAAAAACCACTGATGGTGGTGAAACCTGGTCAGCTTTTAGTTTTCCGGGTTATTCAAGAATATGTATTACTCCATCAATGGGATACGCAGTTGGTGCGAATGGGGCAATTGCAAAATTATCTAACAATACGTCAAATAACTGGTCCCGATCAGATAAAAATTTTGTAGGAATAAATCATCTGAACGATATATTTTTTAACGACCCTTTCCTGGGTTTTGCAGTTGGGGATAGCGGAAAAATCTTCCGGACAATCGATGGTGGACAAAGCTGGGATTTTACAAAAGTTAATACATCAAAAACACTGCATAAGGTTTTTTTTACTGATTCAAAGAACGGCTGGACCATTTCAGATTTTTCAATTTATTCTACTGCTGATGGTGGGGATTCATGGCAGATCAGTTATAATTCCAGCTCATATTTTAAGGATGTTTTCTTCATAAATTCAGAAACAGGTTGGGTTGTAGCCTCAAATTCAAACTTATTGCACACAAACAATAAGGGGGTCACCTGGATACAACAGGGGAATACTAAAACTGTTGGTAATAGTAATGCGTTCACAAATACCAAATCAGGATGGATCGTTGGTCTTAAAGGGAAAGCTATAAGAACCACTGATGGTGGATTAACCTGGACCGATATAACTCTTCCAACCAAAAATGGTCTTTATGATATAGAGTTTTATGATGAGAAAACCGGATGGATAACCGGGGATGATGGAATAATATTAAAAACCGAAAACGATGGCTTAACCTGGACCATACAGACATCGCCTGTTTACGATTACGGAAAAATATCGGTTATTGATAGTAGTAATGTTTGGTTGACCGCCACATTCTATAATCTCGGCGGTTTAACCATGAATACAAATGATGGTGGAGAAAATTGGATGCGGGTTGAAAACGAATGTTATCAGCAATTGAATTCCATATTTTTCAAAGATCCCAATAGTGGATTTGCTGCAGGTAATTTGGGAACTATTTTGAAATTCACCGGAAAGAAAAATATACCGGATTATCCAACCGGTTTAGTGGCCACTGCTATTGCTGAGAATAAGATTGCCCTTAGCTGGCTGGATAATTCCGTAAACGAAGATGGATTTGAGATACTGAGAAGCGATAATTATAGCGGTAACTATAAAAGTATTAAAATTCTGGATGCAGAAAGCACCAATTACGTCGATTCTCTACTTTCCTTTGAAACATATTACTGGTACAGGGTAAAGGCATATAATTCAAATGGTAAATCAGCATGGACAAGAGAGGACAGCGCCAGAACATTGGAAGCCCGGATCCCAGAGATTCCAATACTTGATTCACCCTCAAACTTTGAAACCGATAGCCCAATATCCATAACCCTTACCTGGAACGCTTCCATAAGGGCAAGTACATATCGATTGCAGGTGGATGAAGATAATGATTTTTTAAGTCCTGTATTCGATCTATCCGGTATCGGGGATACTTCAAAAATCGTTGGCGGATTATCAAATAACACACTTTACTATTGGAGGGTAAATGCATCAAATTCCGATGGAACAAGTTATTGGTCTATCGACAGGTCGTTTACGACTTCAGCTTCACCGGAAACCCCGGCTTTAGTTTTACCAATTCCTGGTGCAATAAATCAGCCAATAACTTTGGTGTTGTCATGGCATCCTGTATTTAATGCGACATATCAACTTCAGGTTGATGATAACATTGAGTTCAGCAGTCCGGTACTTGATCAGTCTGACATTTCTGAACCATGGGGGAATGTGACCGGCTTAGAATATAATGTAACCT
Source organism: uncultured Chitinophaga sp. (assembly GCA_964349045.1). Taxonomy (GTDB): domain Bacteria; phylum Bacteroidota; class Bacteroidia; order Bacteroidales; genus JACJXF01. The sequence continues at coordinate 24,858 of CAYGFI010000034.1, read as the reverse complement.
ATTATTGGAGAGTAAGAGCCAGCCATATGGGTGGTAACGGTAACTGGTCGGAAACATGGAATTTCCAGACAGCATTCGCATCAGGCTTAGGTTCTGTTAAAGATCATAATACTGTTATTCTTGAACAGAATTTCCCAAATCCATTTGATACATATACCCTTTTTCGCTATTTTTTACCACATTCATCCTTAGTGAAAATTCAGATTTTTAGTTTTAATGGGTTATTGGTCAATACCCTTGTTAATGAAATGCAAATTGCAGGACATCACGAGATGGAATGGAAGGGTATGGATCATTCAGGTTTCCCATTACCTTCAGGTTTATACCTGGTTAGGTTATTAACCAATGAATTTTGCGAATTTAAAAAGCTGGAAATCATCAGGAAATAAAGATCCCTTTTGGTTATTCTAACTATTCACTTTATAAAATAGCTATTTAATCAGTTGATATTTAATATTTTAACCACAAGGAACACAAAGGATTCACAATGTGCGCAAAGTAAAAAATAACATGAATTCTCTGATATTTAACACATTGTGGCCTTCGTGATTTTTCATCGTGTTCCTTGTGGTTAATTTTTTTATTTATTAATCAATGCGTTATTGGTGGAGAATAGTTACTGGTAATTTATTTCTTTTGACAGTTTGATTCATTTCTTAATCTGCCTGATAATCTGACAGCCTTTCAGCCTTCTATAATCTCTATAATATCCGGCCATAAAAATTACGTTAAAGTAAATTAGGTAAAAAGGAATCTGTCTTTTATATTTGTCTAAGCAGCCTCAAAAAAGTATTACTCATTTTTACACCAACTCATTTTCAACATGAATAAACTTTCAAGAAGACAATTTCTGGGTAAAAGCGCAGCCGGCATCGGTTCGGCTATCCTTGCATCCCAGTTTCCTTTGAATTTACATGCAAATATTTATTCAGGATCTGTAAAATTGCCCATTGGATTCCAGGTATGGACAGTGAGGGAGATGCTGGTAAAAGATTTTCCCGGGACCCTCAGGATGATGGCAGGACTTGGATATCAAAGTCTTGAAATGTGTTCCCCTCCGGGTTATGAAGGTGCAGGCTTTGGTCCGTTAATGAAAATGAAACCCAAAGAAATGAAACAGATTATCACCGATGCCGGCCTGATCTGCGAAAGTTCTCATTATGGAATGGGGGAATTCAGAGACAATCTGGATGAACGAATTGAATTTGCAATCGAATCGGGTCAGACCCAGATGATACTTTCAAGCTTCTGGCTTCCTGAAAATGCAAGTCTGGATGATTGGTTGCGATCGGCAGACGAATTGAACAAAATGGGAGAAAAGACCAAAAAAGCAGGATTGCAGATGGGTTTTCACAACCACCATATGGAATTTAATAAAATCAATGATACACTCATTTATGATGCATTGTTAAACCAGCTTGATCCGGAACTTGTAAAAATGCAATTCCAGGTTGCCGTTATCAATATCGGTTACAAAGCCTCCGACTATTTTAAAAAGTATCCCGGCAGATTTATTTCCGCTCACCTGGCCGATTGGTCAGCTGAAAAAAAGGCCGAAGTTCCCATTGGTCAAGGCATTGTTGACTGGAACGAATTTTTTACCACAATGAAAAAAGGAGGAGTGAAGAATATTTTTGTAGAGATGGGAGTGGAGACGTTTGAAGAAAGTGCAAAGTATATTAAGAGTTTATAGGTTGAGGACGGAAGACCGAAGACGGAAGACGGAAGACCGAAGACGGAAGACCGAAGACGGAAGACGGAAGACGGAAGACGGAAGACGGAAGACGGAAGACGGAAGAC
>CAYGFI010000034.1:0-22958 GCA_964349045.1 uncultured Chitinophaga sp. | reverse complement strand
AGACGGAAGACGGAAGACGGAAGACGGAAGACGGAAGACGGAAGACGGAAGACGGGAGACGGGAGATGGGAGATGGGAGATGAGAGATGGAATCAGGAACCAGAGAAGAAAAGAAATAAAATATTGACAATGATGAAATTATAAAATATCTTTATTCCACTATAAACTTGTTAAACCGATAATTCGGTAAAACTCTGCAAAAATAAAATATATGGCAAAAGTTAAGGGAAAAAGTAAAGACAAAATTAAACCTAAAGTTAAGGTAAATAAAAGTGTCAACCATTCATCACCTATTGTTCCGGGAGATATGGCTCCTAAACATAAAAAGGCTCTTGATGAAGTCTTTTATGAAAAAGAACTGGCGCGTCTTCAGCTTGAGCTGGTAAAGATGCATGAGTGGATCAAGGCCAAAAAATTAAAAGTCATTGTGCTTTTTGAAGGCAGGGATGCTGCCGGAAAAGGCGGGGTAATTACCAGGATTACCCAAAATCTGAATCCCAGGATTTGCAGGGTTACTGCATTAGGTGTGCCTACAGAAAAGGAAAAAACACAATGGTATTTTCAACGGTACATTTCTCATTTCCCCTCAGGTGGTGAAATGGTGCTTTTCGACCGAAGCTGGTATAACCGTGCTGGTGTTGAAAGAGTAATGGGATTCTGCAGCGATGATGAATACTGGGAGTTTCTTCGTTCATGCCCCAGTTTTGAGAGAATGATTATCCGTTCCGGTATCATACTTATCAAATACTGGTTTTCAGTTAGTGATCATGAGCAGGAAAAACGGTTTGCAGGCAGATTACATGACCCGACCAAGAGATGGAAACTTAGTCCGATGGACCTCGCCAGCCGCGAAAAATGGGAAGATTACTCCAGGGCCAAGGACGAAATGTTTGGATATACTGATACAAAGGAAAGTCCATGGTATGTTGTTGAAGCTGACGATAAAAAAAGAGCGCGGCTCAATTGCATTAATCATTTGTTAAGTAAAATTCCTTACGAAGATCTGACACCTGAACCCATAGTACTTCCCAAGAGAAGAGAAACCAAGGGATATGTACGTCCTCCTATGGATGCCCAGACTTTTGTTCCGCAGATTTATTGAGCATTTTAGTTTTTAATAATTTTTTCAGTATACATATTTCCATTTTCTGTAATTGTCAGAAGATATATTCCCGGTTTCAGGAAAGACAGGTCCAGAGTCATGTGTTGAGAAGATGCAGACTGGTTCATTATGGTTTTACCATTAATTCCTGTCAGCCTGACATCGTGCATTTTTACACTGTTGCGGAATTCTATGTTTAATTTATTTTTAAAAGGATTAGGACTTACCGTAAATATTTTTGACAGATCGATGATCTTATTTAGAAAAGAATTTTTCAATACATTATTATCAGGATCCATCTGGACAGATAATATTTCTTCAGGAGCATAAAGCCGGAAATTATGCTCCGGCTTTTCATAAAAAACACGAATATCTTCAACTTTCCCGCTTTGATATCGAACCCTGTAATCCATGTGGGTTCTAAAAAACCCATTATCTCCTGCCGATGAATGCTGAGAACTTTCAAGCGCAAGGGTGTCACCAAATTGTTTCCAGTTAGTTAAAAAAACCGGATAACCCTTTCCATAATACCACTGATTAAAAAACCAGTCATAGTCTTCTCCCGTATGATCTTCCACGATCTGTTTAAAATCTTCCCCGGTAGCATTACTATTTAAAAAGCCAGAGACATAATTACGAATAATGGCATAAAAAAGGGAGTCATTATTGATCTCGTAACGAATCATATGAATAATAGCCCCTCCTTTTTTATAGGTCAGGTTATAGTTAAAAATCCTTTGAACATTCCGTGATTCCTCCGGGGTAAGGAAAACTGTCCCGGATGGAAAGTTGATGGCTGAATTATGTGCCTGAACAAGCCACTTAACTGCGTCTTCCTGAGTTTTGAGATTTTCTAATGCAATATATTCTGCATATGATGCAAAACCCTCATTTATCCAGATATCCTGCCAGGTCCCGCAAGTCAGGTAATCACCAAACCATTGATGGGCAAGCTCATGTGCAACAATTCCAAAATCAAATCCTGAAATAGTCGTCATAGTCTGATGTTCCATCCCTCCTCCCAGCGGCGCCATACAATGTCCATATTTTTCTTTAGCAAAGGGATACATTCCAAATTTTTCGGAGAACAGTTTAAGCAGTGGAGCGGTCTGATCTACTAATCCTTTTACCAGTTCAAGGTATCCCGGTGAATTATAGAGATAATTCTGAATCAGAACTGAATCTGTATCGGTGACCGTGGCGTAAAAACTATAATCGAAATAATTGCCGACCGAAAAGGAAAGTAAGTAATAAGCTATCGGGTAATTTGTTTTCCATTCAAAACGCTTTCTGCCATTTCCGAGCGTTTTTATATCTGTTAAAAGACCGTTGGATCCAGCTTTCAGAGTAGAATCTATTGTTAAGAAAATCCAGGCAGAGTCGGCCTTATCTCTGAGATTTTGCTTTACCGGGAACCAATCTGATGCCTGAAACGGCTCTGAAAGTGTATATGTAATTTGTTGATTCCAGGCAACAGCCTCCTGACTTGAAATTCCCGAATAAAAACCTTCTGAGCCTGCTGTTCCCTGATAAAATATTTGCATACTGTATTCTGCCAATGTCTTGTCAGAATTTTCCAATACGATCTTTAATAAATTTTTTTCATGGCTGAAAAACATTTGCTTTTTCCCCAGTAAAAAAATAGAATCAACGGATATTTTCTGAGAAAGTTCAAGTACAAACGTATCAATATCAGCAGCAATTCTATGGGCATTCACCGTTGTAAATCCCCTGATAAAAGTACTTTGATTGGTTACTTCAAGATCAATATGGTAGAAGCTGACATCATATTTCTCCTCATGCTGGGAATATCCAGGCGCTGTTCCAGTAGGAAAAGGAATATTTTCGTTTTTCCGCAAAGAAGAATGGAAGGATTGCGGAAGAATATGCAGAGGAAACAGAATGTTCAGCAATAAAAAATAAATTATAAACCGTTTTAATAATCTCATTTTTATAGTATTATCTTTTAGAAGAAAAAAACATCCCTTCATAATAAAGAACAAAGTCTTTCGTGATTTTTTCGGGGGACTAAATCATGACGCCGAAACGATAAATGGTAGATTCCATATAAGTGTCCCCCGGATTCAGAACAGTAGAAGGGAAATTTTGTTTATTAGGGGAATCTGGATAATGTTGTGTTTCAAGACAAAACGCAGAATGTTTTTTATAAATCTTTCCGTCTTTACCTGAAATCTCACTAATATAATTGGAAGTGTACAATTGTACACCTGGCTGAGTTGTAAGCACTTCAAGAGTTCTTCCGGATAATGGATCTTCAACACGGGCACATTTCCTGAGATGACCTGAATTTCCGTTAATAACATAATTATGATCGTAACCCGGAGGTATTAAAGTGATATCCCTGCCAATTTTTTTTGGTTCCCTGAAATCAAATGGAGTATTTTTAACGGGAGTCAGCCTGCCTGTTGGTATTGAGCTTTTATCAACTTCCGTTATATAATCGGCATCAATCTGAAGGATATAATTATATATATCTGACTCACATCCACTTAAATTAAAATAAGAATGATTGGTAAGATTCACGTGTGTTTTTTTATCTGTTTGAGCCGAGTAATTAATAACCAGTTCATTTTGATTATTAAGGACGTATTCCACCTCAATCAAAAGGTTTCCGGGGTAGAACTCTTCACCGTCAGGGGATTCACATGCTAACTTAAGACTCACAAATTCAGTAGTTATATTTCTTACAGCAAGCCAGACTTTTTTATCAAAGCCACGAATGCCCCCGTGCAGGTGATTCAGTCCATTATTAACCGCAAGTTTATATTTTTTCCCATCCAGTGAAAAGCATCCCTTTTCAATCCGGTTAGCAACCCTTCCGATTATTGCACCAAAATAAGGATGAGGTGAGAGATAATCAGACAGATTATCGAATCCAAGAACGATATCATCGAATTGTCCTTTACCATCAGGAGTCAGGATGTGAGTAATTATGCCTCCGTAATTAATAATTCTTAAGCTTATTCCTTTATCGTTTTCAAGTTGATAAGAGAATATCCTGGCGCCATCTGGCATGAGCCCGAATTCTTTAACTTTTATATCCATTTTGAAATTTTTTTATTCAAAAGTAAGAAAAAATGGTTTGAAGGCACATTCCATTGTTTAAGTAAATAAAATAAATCACCGGGAAACCTATAATATTGAGAGTTGTAAAATTAATTCCATCTGATAGTTTTTTATTATATTTATCCGGTCATGTAACTTATCCAAAACAAATAAACAGAATCTTTTACTTCTTTTATGAATCAGAGTTTTATTGATGCAATAATGCATTTTATGTCATTAGTTTTTCTGCCACTTCCAGGCAGGGGGTATGATTCATTAAGCCTCAGGATCAGGGATTATGTTGAAAAAGCCGGAATAGAGATAGATGCAGATGAATGTTTGAAAATTTACAACAGTTACTCTGAAAAATACGGGAAGCAATTCACGAAAATTGAGCAAAATACGCCTGAACTGGTAGAAAATCTTCATCGACAGATTCTCGCAGATGCCGGTCGGAATGCACAACAGAATCTTTACCTCAGGGAAAGGTTTTTAATCATTCTTGCTCTTCTTGAGTTTACTGAATTAAATTTCAAGAGAGACGTAAGGATAGGTGATGAAATTGGACGATTGGCGGAAAACCTTAATCTTTACAAATCCGATTTTGCCGAAGCGCATGATTTTATTACAAAAAATTCTGAAAGTACAAACCCGAATTTATTGATTCTTGAGGAAGATCAACACAAAGATGATATGCTTGAAGGTACCTGGAGTGAAGAATATAATCAGGATTCGGGCCAAAAAGAAATGATCAGCATATTCCAAAGGATCAGGGGAAAACTGATTTTCAGTTATTTTTTACGTTTCAATCTCCTAGTCTTTCGTCATGAAGGCAGTGAAAAATTAATGGTAAATAACAAATCGGTCTATGCCGGGTACTTTTATTCCCTCAATAATAATGATCAGATTTGCTTCGATGGATTAGTTCCGATTTTCCCGGAAGAAATTCTTCGTCATTTTAAACTATCCGGAAATATCCCTAAAATAATGCTGAGAGCTCAGAATCTCGCTTTCCGTTATACAGACTCTGAAAATTCCGTTAAGCCCTTTTCCATTAGTGAAGAGTCGGGTAAACTGGTTGGAATAATCGGAAATAATGGAGTTGGAAAATCAACGATCCTCAAGCTTATTGCAGGTCATCTGAACCCGTCCCAGGGAAATATTTATATAAATGATACGGACCTGATCAAAGAAAATTTCAGAATTCAATCGGTCATTGGATTTGTATCCCACGATAATATGGTTTTTTCTGAACTTAGTATTTATGATAATCTTTTTTTTCAGGCCAGGTTAAGTCTTGGCAACCTATCGGAAACCAGGATTTTACAACGTATTGAAGAGGTAGTCCGAAAATTCAGCGTGCAGGACTTGCTGCATGTAAAGGCAAAGGATCTGAACAGCCGGAATTTCAGCGAGTATATGCGTAAATGTATCAATATTGCTATTGAAATGTTACGTAATCCATTAATTCTCTGCCTGGACGAACCATTAACAGGACTTTCCTATACCGATGCAAAAAGATTAATGAACCTGTTAAAAGAAGAAGTCTATTCGGGGAAACTCGTTATAATGACTGTTCATTTACCGACGTTGGAGATTTTTAAATTCTATGATAAAATATGGCTGATAGATTATGACGGACACATAATTTATTCCGGTGAACCACGAAATGCATATTCGTATCTTAACAATACGGGGCTTATCCCCTATCATCTCAGGGATAAAAATCCGGATGAAGTCAGTCCTGAGGAACTTATAAACCTAATAGAAACCCGTAAAATTGATCCTGATGGAAGAATCAGCAATGAAAGACTAATTAAACCGGAGGTTTGGTACGATGTTTTCAGGAAGAAATCTGAAACTGAACTCAAAACAGTTCAAAAAACAAAAAAGGCAGCTCCGGTTTCAGTATCCGGCATCCCGGGAATTGAAAGACAATTTCTGATTTATTTTCAAAGGAATTTTAAGCAATTATTTAATGACTGGCGAAGTATTCTTATTTACCTGGCCGGAATACCTGCAATTGGAGTTTTACTGGCTTTAATGCTTAAATACGTATCAGGTACTCCATATTCCCTTGGTGATAATATCTTTTTACCACTGTATATTTTTTTTGTGGTAAATTACACCATGTTTTCAGGCCTGCTTACTTCAGCTGATGCCATTTATAAGGAAAGGAAAAATGTTTTCCGTGATTACCAGATCAATCTGAGTCCGTTTAGTTATCTCAACTCTAAATTACTTTTTGTATTTCTCCTTTCACTGATCCAGATTATCATCATTGTATTTGCAGGAAATTCAATCCTTGAGATACGAGGTTTAGCTTTACCTTATTTACTTTCATTATTCGGAGTATCTGCCTTTGCAAGTTTGCTGGCGCTAAACCTTTCCTCAGCCGTACGAAATCTGTCATCAGTATATTTGCTGATCCCTTTTATACTGATTCCCAGCATGATTTTTAGCGGGTTTCTGATCCAATTTGACGATTATTATAAATACCGAAGCGACGATAAAAAAATTCCAATCATTGCAGAATTAGTTCCTTCAAGATGGGCCTATGAAGCTATTCTTGTAAGCCAGTTTAAAGATAATCAGTATAACCGTTACTTCTTCAAGCAGAGATTTACCAATTATCAAAACAAATTTAACAGTGAAAAACTGATACCTTTACTGGAAGAGTCCCTTGGAAATTGCCTGTCACTTATGGAATATCCCGATTCTTCTGTAAGCTTAAACCGTAACCTTCGGATACTTGCAAATGAATTTGAATTGCTTGGAGAGCATGAAGAAATAGCGCCCTTTGAAAATATAAATTACATGAATCCGGAATATTTCGATGATGAAATATACGAAAGCGCATTTGGGTACCTCACTTATCTTAAGTTCCAGATTGAAAACTCCAAAGAAGAAACCAGTGCTGATAGCATGAAGATTTTTCAAAATATTGTTGATTCATTACAAAACCAAAGTTTTGATAACTTCTTTAAAGAAAATCATAATAAAACTGTTGATATCTTTGTTAATGGACGTTTTACAGAAGGATATGCGAAAATTGAAAATGATCATATTTTAAAGTCAGGAAGCTCAGTATTTATGTTTCCCGAATCGAAAATCGGGAGAGCCGGATTCTTCTCTTCTTATAAAAGGTTTAACAACCGCTATATTGAAACTTTACGTTATAATCTTTCTGTTTTATGGATCCTGAATCTGATTCTTTATGTTTTTTTAATCAGCGATTCAACCAGGGTGCTTTTTAACTTTTTCAGGAAACATAAACTGGAGAGGTAATGATTAAAGAGATCAACTATTCTACCGAATGAAGATCAGAACTTCAGACTAAATAACTTGAGTTAGAAGAGATTACCAAACAGGTCAATTAAATGGAGAAATATTTTTCAGGTTCAATTGATGAGTTTAATTTCCTGAAAACAGGACAAGAACTTCCGGATTTTACCTGGCTGGATGAATCCGGGAATTCATTTTCTTCTTTAATCCTTTCAGGTAAACCTGTATTAATTATCCTCTTTACGACAAGTTGCAGACATTGCAGGAATAACTTTAATTACCTTGAACAGAATCTTTTTTCAAAGAATGTTAATTTGCTGAATGTTCTGGCATTTGGAAGAGATTGTGATCATGAACAGGTTAAAACGTACCGTAAAGACTATAGTACCAATATTAAGATGATTGCAGATCCCAATGGGGAAATATATTCAAAATTTGCAGAGAAGGCCGTTCCCCGTAATTATATGTTTGATTCTGAAGGTCGAATGATTGCATTTACGCGGGGTTTCCGACCTGTTGAAATTGATAAGTTAATTCGAACCATCTTTCCGGTTTAAAACAAAATAACCATTGTTATGTTACAGTATCTGATGGTTTGAAATTTCAATTACATACCAGTGTTTCAATAATGTCGAACAGTAATAAATTTAGCCTGAATATGCTATCCTGCTGGATGGTTATAATAATGTTGATGCCATTAATTGTTATGTTTCAGCATCAACATGAAAGGATTTCCAGCAATGAAAAGTCAGTACAACAATTTAATGAAGTTTACGACCATTGTGATATCTGTGCATATGAGTTTTCTTCATCCTCAATGGTATATTTTCACGAGATTCCGCCAAAACAGAAATACAATGAATCTTACCCTGAGGACTACCACCTTTCAATCAATAAATTATCCTTAAGGTATTCTTTCCTTCTTCGGGCGCCTCCTGTGCATACAAATTAGAAAAATTCATCCAAAAGATGACTAACCCGGATTTGTATTATTCATAATCAACAGGAAATGAAAAAAATTCTATTGCTTAGCCTTCTGGCAGGGATATTTGCATTGGGAGGTGCGCAAAACAATATAACCGGAAAAATATCCGATACAAATAATTTTCCATTAACGGGAGCAACTATTTACTTTCCCGAGCTGAATAAAGGTACAATAGCAGATATCAACGGTAATTATGTATTACAGAATCTGCCTGCCGGGAACCATAAACTTCAGATATCATACGTGGGTTATAAGACCCTGATTAAAAACCTGTCGCTTTCCGGCGAAAGTGTGATTTTTAATGCTATGCTTGAAAATTCGACTATTCAGGGTGAGGAAATTGTTATTTCCGGGGGATTTAATTCAACCCAGCATGAAAATGCTGTTAAAATTGATCTGTTAAAATTAAACCAACAGGAAATTCTTCCTAATCCAAATTTTACCCAAACATTAAGGAAGATTCCCGGAATTGATATGATATCCAAAGGCGTTGGAGTTTCAAAACCGGTAATCAGAGGCCTGTCAATGAATGATATCCTGGTTCTGAATAATGGTGTACGCTTTGAAAATTATCAATATTCCAGTCATCATCCTCTCGGTATTGACGAGTTTGGCATTGATGAAGTTGAGGTGATAAAAGGTCCTGCTTCATTGCTTTACGGATCGGATGCCATAGGGGGAGTTCTGAATTTTATCAAAGAAAAGCCTGCTCCTGTTGGAAGTTTTCAGGGGGATTACAATATTCAATTGTTCTCCAATACATTGGGAATAAGTAATAATATAGGAATTAAAGGAAGCTCTGAAAAATTATTCGGGGGAATACGGATGGGGCATAAGACCCATTCTGATTTTTTACAGGGAGGTGGTAAGTTTACTCCAAATTCAAGGTTTAATGAATATTCCGTTAAGTCAAATGGAGGTTTTTCAGGTAAAACCGGCGTTTTTAAACTTTACTACGATTATTCGGATCAGAAATCAGGACTTGTCGAAGAAACAGCAATTGCAGATATTGAAAAAAGAGGAAGAAAAAATGAAATTTATTATCAGGAGTTCATTACCCATTTACTTTCATCTCAAAATAAGATTTATATGGGTCGGTTTAAACTTGATATTAATTCCTCTTTTCAAAATACCGAATTAATACATTTTGGTGAAAAAGATGAATATGAGCTCCAGATGAAACTTGCAACCATAATTTATGAGAGTAAGTTATATCTGCCCTCAGATGAAGAATCAAATTATATTTTTGGTTTGCAGGGAATAAACCAATTTAATACCAATTTGAACAGGCGCGAAACCATTCTGTTACCTGACTCCCGCTCCAACAATTATTCCTTATTTGGATTAATACAACGAACAATATTGCCTCTTTTGAAAATACAAATTGGTACACGGTACGATTATAAAACTTTATCTTCAAGACCTGTGGGAAATGAAGGTTTCCCGGGTTACAGAATTCCCCTGAATAAAAATTATAGTAGCGTAAGTGGTTCAGCCGGAGCAGTTTACTCCTTAACAAAAGCTGCAATACTTAGAACCAATTTTGCTGCCGCTTTCAGAACTCCCAACATGGCTGAACTTACATCAGACGGCCAGCATGAAACCCGTTATGAAAAAGGAAACGCAAATCTGGTACCCGAAAATTCCTACGAAGGTGATATTAGTATTCATATACATAAAGATAATTTTACTTTCGATCTGGCCGGATTTTATAATGTAATTAAGCATTACATTTTTATTGCTCCAACCGGCGAAACTGCCTCTTCAGGAATACCTGAATATCAGTATATGCAAAATAATTCGGTTTTATCGGGAGGAGAAGCCGGCTTGCATATACATCCAAAACCGGCGGACTGGCTTCACTTTGAATCTACCTTCGCTACTGTTTCAGGTAAACAGAATAATGGCAACTTCCTGCCCTTCATACCTGCCAATAAATTGAATTTTGAGCTAATGGGAGAAACGGATAAAATCAGCGCTTTAAAAAATGCTTTTATCGTAATTCATTCCTGCACTGCATTTGATCAGAACAGGGCCGCACCGGATGAAACTACGACAGGCAGTTACACAATCGTTGACATTGGTGTCGGGGGAAAAATTAAAACCGGGAACCAGGTGCTGTCTATAATTTTAAGCACAGACAATATTTTTGATGTAAAATATACAGACCACCTGTCTACACTTAAGGAAGTGTATTTATTTAACCCGGGACGAAATGTTTCTTTGACTTTTAAAATTCCCTTTGGAGGAGATTGAAGTATTAAACTCATTTATACAGGCAGGCTCCCGGCTTTCGGTTCGGGACAAGTTGTGCTACCGGGATTACTGACTTTACAATCGTTTCGGCAAACAGTCGTTTAATATATAAATTCCAATTCCCTGTGTTTTTGAAATTTGAGTTTCACAAATAAATCAATTAATATGTATCTTGCAGAATTTATTCAAAAACAGATTTTAAACGTTTTTTCCGGAAATGCATTTATCGTTTTTCATAGAGTTACTTCAGAATATTGCAATACTGCTTGCTTTTTCGATGATTTACGGGAATTTCCGGCTTAAAAATGAAGATTCTAAAAGTCTGACTGCCAAATTTTTGATCGGTTCAGGCAAGTTGAAACCGATCATTCAATTGGTAAAGGCAGATCCGGTTTAGGACTTGCAATTGCGAAGGCCTAAGTAGAGTTGCTGGTTTAAATTTTGGAATACAAATCTTAATCCTAATATTGATATAAAAAAATAACGTTATGAGCTTTCAGGCATCACCAGATCGTTACCAGAATATGATCTATCGCAGGAGTGGCAGAAGCGGTGTTTTATTACCAGCCATATCACTCGGTTTATGGCACAATTTCGGAGGGATTGATAATTACGAAAACGGAAGAGCTATTTTGCGGAGTGCATTTGATGCTGGTATCACACATTTTGATCTGGCTAACAACTATGGACCTCCCCCTGGATCAGCCGAAGAGAATTTCGGAAAGATTATGAATCAGGATTTCAGAAGTTATCGGGATCAGATGATCATCTCAACCAAAGCCGGTTACTATATGTGGCCGGGACCTTATGGTGAATGGGGATCACGGAAATACCTGATTTCAAGCCTCGACCAGAGTCTTAAACGGATGCGGCTGGAATATGTTGACATTTTCTACTCTCATCGTCCCGATCCAAACACTCCGCTTGAAGAAACCATGATGGCCCTGGATCATGCAGTTCGGCAGGGAAAAGCGCTTTATGTTGGAATTTCTAACTATAGCGCCAGGCAAACGGCTGAAGCTGCCGAAATTCTTAAGCAATTAGGTACGCCATGTCTGATTCATCAACCCAAATATTCCATGTTCGAAAGATGGGTTGAAGATGGATTACTTGAGGTGCTTGATGACAAGAATATAGGTTGCATAGCCTTTTCTCCTCTTGCACAGGGAATGCTAACAGATCGCTACATAAGCGGGATACCCGAGGGCTCAAGAGCAAGCAAAGCCGTTTTTCTGAAAAAGGAACAAATCACCCCGGAATATCTTGTTAAAATAAAAAGACTGAATACCGTTGCATCTGAACGCGGACAAAAACTGGCACAGATGGCATTAGCATGGCTTCTGAAAGACGATAGGATTACATCAGCCCTTATTGGCGCCAGCAGTATTCAACAGCTTAGCGACAACCTGAAGTGTTTGCAAAACCTGGAGTTTTCGAAAGAAGAGTTACAGAAAATTGAAGAAATACTTATAACACATGCATAAAATAAGATGGGGCATCCTGGCCCCGGGACATATTTCACGAGGATTTGTGGCAGGACTCAAAGTAGCAGAAGGTGCAGAGTTATATGCTGTAGCCTCCCGTTCTTATGAAAGAGCTGCCGCATTCGCCCATGAATTTGGTTTCCAAAAAGTTTTTGGAAGTTACCAGGAACTTGCTGATGATCCGGATGTAGAAGTAATCTACATAGCAACTCCACACCACCTTCATTTTGAGAACGCGTTGTTGTGTCTGCAAAAAGGCAAACCCGTGTTATGTGAAAAACCTTTTACCATTAATTCCAAACAACTTGAGATACTCGTTAAAACAGCCAGGGAAAACAAGATTTTTCTGATGGAAGCCATCTGGACCCGATTTCTTCCGGGAATTGAGAAAACACTTGAGCTGATCAGAGAAGGCCAAATAGGAGATATAAAAATACTGAATGCAGATTTTGGTTTTAAAGCTGACTATAATCCTGAATCGCGCTTATTTAATCCATTTTTAGGGGGAGGAAGCCTGCTTGATATCGGAATATATCCTGTTTTCTTAAGTCTCCTGTTACTTGGATATCCAAAGGAAATTCAGGCTGTAGCCATAAAAGCGCCAACAGGTGTTGATGAATCGGTAAGTATCTCCCTTTCTTATGATAGCGGGGCCCTGGCCAGCCTGCATTGTACCTTTGCAACCTTTACAACAACAGACGCCAATATTTACGGTGATAAAGGGACAATACAAATCAAACATCAATGGTTTCGTCCTGCAGGAATTGTTGTCAGCAGACACGATGAAAGCCCTGAGGAGTTGGTGTTTCCGGCAAAAGCAAATGGTTATGAGTATGAAGCCGAGGAAGTAATGAGGTGCCTGAAAAAAGGAATTAAGGAATCCCCTCTCCTGGGACTCGGATTTAGTCTGCAGCTTATGAAATTGCTCGATGCAATCAGAGAGAAGTGTAATATTGTTTATCCAGATTATGATTAAATGAAGAAACTATTGTTTATCCTGATTTTATCGGGAGTTTGTTCTTTTGCCGGTGCACAGGAAAAAGATATTCAGCTATGGACCGGACCGGTTGTGAAATACAATATCAATGACAAATTCCGCTTTGAATTTGAACAACAGTTCCGGTTCAATGAAAATATCAGCCAATACGATTTCACATTCTCAGAATTTGCTATACGGTACAAAGTATTTAGATACCTGGATGTTAAAACCCTATACCGTCATAGTTTTATCCAACCGGAACAAACAGGTTCAGAACTCGATGAATATGACAGGTCGAGGGTATCTTTTAATGCTTCAACGTCTACAAAAATTTTTAATACAGGTATTAAGGTTGGGTATCGCTTAATGTATCAACATTCATGGGAGAATACCACTCTGATGGCTTCAAACTATATCAGGAACCGTTTTGAACTGGATTACAATCTAAGTAAGCTTGTTGATCCGTATGCCAGCTATGAAAGCCATTTCAAGTTGAATGGAAAAAATGAATTCCGTCAAAACCGGTATACCATAGGATTAAGCTGGAAGGTTTCGGATAAACTGGATATTGATAGCTTCTATCGTTATCAGTATGAAGTTAACGTGAAAAATCCTGAAACTGATGTTATTATCGGGCTTGGGGTGATTTATGTTATAAACTAGTTAAATTCAAACCAATCATCCGACATTAAATCATCACCTTCACCCCTGAATTGAAACCATAAATTGTGGACTACACATTGACTGTTTTCTCATAAATAATTAAGAATTTCTTATAAGCTTTATTCCATTCCAGGGTATCCTGAGGATAATATTCAACAAAGCTGAAGGAGTTCCGTACTACCTGCCTGATCTCCTTAAGATCTTTTATGTATCCTAAAGCTTTTGCCTGCATCAGTAAATTTCCGGCCGCCGTACCTTCGGCAGGTCCGGCGATAATTTTAAGTCCGGTAGCGTTGGCAGTAAACTGACAAAGAGTTTTATTAAGTGACCCTCCCCCGATAATATGAATCCGGTTGATCGGTTTACCTGTAACTTCTTTAAGTTGATCCAGAGTCATTCTGTATTTGAAAGCAAGACTTTCAAGAATAAGCCGAACATATTCTCCAATATTCTGCGGGACCTCCTGCCAGGTTTTCATGCAGTATTCATCAATTGCAAAAGGCATATCTGCCGGATTATAAAATCCCATATAATCAGGATCTAAAAATGACTTGAAAGGTTTAACCAGTATAGATAGCGAGATTAATTCTTCATAATTAATGCTGTTGTTCGTCTTCAACCATGAATTTCTGCATTGCTGAAGCAGCCAGAGTCCCATTATATTTTTAAGAAAACAGATTTTATGATCAGCGCCCCCTTCATTGGTAAAGTTATAATTGAAACTCAGATCATTAATAAGGGCATCTTTCAGTTCCACACCCATAAGCGACCATGTTCCCGAACTGATATATGCCCAATCTTCGCCCTCTGCAGGTACGGCCACTATTGCACTACCGGTATCATGAGAGCAGACAGCAGTAATTTTAACTGATTCAGCGCCAACAGATTTTGCAATGTCAGTCTTCAGGTCGCCAATAATGCTTGCAGGTGGTATAATTTCATTCATGAATGATTTATCCAGTCCGACACTGCTGAGCAGGGTTTCATCCCAGTCCATTTTTACCGGATTAAATAATTGAGAGGTAGTGGCAAAAGAGAATTCAGTAGCAAGTTTCCCGCTGAGCAGAAAGTTAAAGATATCGGGAATAAAAAGAAGACGATTAGCAGTATGGAGCGCCCTGTCACGGTTTCTCCTCAATGCATGCAGATGAAACAGACTATTAAAGGGTTGCATGGAGATTCCGGTAAGAGAATAAATTTCCCTGGGTGACATTACATTTTCAATGAAGTCGGTCATTGCTAATGTAGTTTGGGGATCGCGGTAGGCAAAAGGAATACGAATTAAAGTTTTATCTTCGGCCATAAAGCCAAAATCTACTCCCCAGGTATCGAATGCGATTGATTCCGGTTGAATATGCTGGGAATTAGTACAATAAGTAATTGCCTTTAAAACCTCCTCATAGAACCGATAAATGTTCCAATATAAATGGTTATCAATTTTTACCATACCGGTTGGAAAGCGGTGTATTTCATCCAGAATGATTTTTTGATCTTCAAGAATTCCTAACACGGCTCTGCCGCTTTCAGCGCCAAAATCAAAAGCAAGAAAATAATTAGGCTTCATACAATTTTTTAATAGGATTTATAACTAAAATAATCCATATACCGCCTGCTCCTTCGTGTTACAGTATATTGATGAATATATAAAAAACCCGGGGCGGTTAGTATCAAACTTTCGTTCCAGATGCAACACTGGGTGCCCTGTTTGAACCGACAAATGATTAGCAACGGGTAAATCGGCATTAATTGCTCTGATTTTTTGCTCTCCGCCTTTGATTTCAATCTGATATATTTTACGCAGAATATCAAAAAGAGAACGGTTTTCATATGAACGTGATGTAAAACGAGGCATATTTAAATTTGGGATATAATTAATATCATAAAAGATTGGCTTTTCATTAAAAAAACGAATTCTTTCCATATAAATACACCCTGAATTAATTTCATTTTCAGAAAGGTTAAACATAAAGGGTATATCCCACGACTTTACAATGGGTTTAACTAAAATCTCCGACCTCTGATTCTTTAGCCCAAGAGCGGAAGTTGTACCTGCTATCGAAAGAATTCCGATTCCTTTTGGAATCTTATGTACAATGCTTCCTTTACCGTGATGTTTTCTGATGAATCCTTCATTCACCAGAGTATCGAGCGCATGCCTCACAGTGGGACGAGTAAGGTTATGAATTGCACATAATTCATTTTCTGAAGGCAGCAAGTCACCCTCTGTATAAACTCCATCAATAATTTGTTTCCGGAGCATCTCATACAGTTTCCTATGATGTGGCAATCTTTGAACGGTCAGACTCATAATCCCAAATATAAAGTAATTTTCTTGAATAATTTATACAAATATAATCTGTTATACTTGTATTTACAAGTTAAATGTTGTATTTTTGCGCAGCAATTATTATAAGATATAATAAGCGCCCCAAGAATATTATATTATAAATGCTTTATCTTATATTAACAAGTTACTAATAGTTTTTTAATTCAAATTAATATTTAAGCAATATGGCTGAAGCTGTATTTATGCCCAGACTAGGGCAATCGGTCGAATCTTGTATCATTACCGAGTGGGTAAAGAAAAAAGGAGAAACTGTTAAAGAAGGGGATGTGATATTTTGTTATGAGACAGATAAAGCTTCTTTCGAAGAGACGGCCAGGGTATCAGGAATTTTACTGGAAATTTTTTTTCAGGAAGGAGATGAAGTGCCGGTTCTGGCAAATGTAGCTGTAATTGGCAAGCCTGGAGAGTCAACAGAAGCTTTCCGGCCAAAATCGGGTTCCCATCCAACTGATGAGTTAACAGTTGCTTCTCAGGAAGATCCAAAGCTGATTAAACCTGAAAATTCTGCAATTGAAGGAGTGTTTTCTGATAACACTGCCGGTAGTTTTACAGGGAAAATCAAAATCTCGCCCCGGGCAAAAATTATTGCACAATCAAAAGGAATTCCTTTACATGGTATTCAGGGAAGCGGACCTAACGGGCGGATTATTGTCAGAGATATTGAATCTGCCATTAAAATCGCTCCAAAAGCAGAAAAAGCAGCGCCACCTATATCATCTTCATTGATACTTTCAAACGATGAATTTGTGGAGAAACCGCTGAGTAATATCAGAAAACTGATTGCAAAAAGCATGCTTGCATCCATGCAAAATTCCGCTCAGTTAACCCATCATACCAGTGCCGATGCACGTAAAATTCTTGAACTTCGTGCACTTTATAAAATAAAAGCTGAAAAGGGTGAGATGCCAAATATCAGTCTGAATGATATGGTTTGCTTTGCAGCTATCCGCGCTCTTGAGAAAATGCCTGCCATCAACTCTCATTTTCTGAACGACCGGATTAAAACGTTTAAGAAAGTGCATCTGGGTATTGCTGTGGATACAGATCGGGGGCTCATGGTACCCGTTATTCGTAATGCCGACGATTTGAATTTAAAGGCATTGGCCGGTCAGATAAAATCCATAGCAGACAGCTGCCGTAAAGGAAGCATAGATCCTGAATTATTACAGAGTGAAAATGCAAGTTTTACTATAACAAACCTTGGAACTTATGGAGTGGAATTTTTCACCCCGGTAATTAACCTGCCTCAGACAGGCATTCTCGGAGTGAATACCATCACTTATCGTCCTGCAGATTTGGGAAACGGAATTATTGGTTTTATACCTGTAATCGGCCTGTCACTTACCTATGATCACAGAGCCCTTGATGGTGCGCCAGCTTCGGCATTTCTTAAAGAGATCAGAAATCAGCTTGAAAACTTTCGTAACGACCTTATATAGAATAATATAACTCATATGCGAAGGCAAATTATTGTAAGTAAGAAGTCCTCCATCGCAATTAAAAATTAATTTAAAAGTATCACACATGCCTAAATCATTATTTATTGATCCGAAAAATGTCAGAAAAAAAGGTGAAATCCGGTTTGGAACGATTCCTGTCAATCAATATAGCAAAACTATAGAGGAAGAAAAGAAATTCTTTACAAAAGAGGATTTTATGAGGATTTACCGCGACATGCTTATTATCCGGGAATTTGAAACTATGCTGAATCTGATTAAGACTGCAGGTGAATACCAGGGAATAGCCTATAACCATCCCGGTCCCGCCCACCTTTCAACAGGACAGGAAGCTTCCGCAGTAGGAATGGCTTACACCCTCAGTGTAGATGACTATATTTTCGGTTCACACCGGTCACATGGTGAGATCCTGGCGAAGGGATTATCTTCAATTCATCAGCTCGACGAAAATGCACTCATGAACATCATGAACGTTCATTTCGGGGGAGAAACTCTGAAAGTTGTTGAAAAGGGTTTTAAGGGTGAAACTAAAGAGCTGGCAACCGATTTTCTTTTATATGGTGCTCTGGCTGAGATATTTGCCAGGAAAACAGGATTTAACAAAGGCCTGGGTGGTTCCATGCATGCCTTTTTTACTCCATTCGGAGTATATCCCAACAATGCCATTGTAGGAGGGTCAGGCGACATTTCTGTAGGGGCTGCACTGTTTAAAAAAGTCAATGCGAAACCAGGTATTGTAGTAGCAAATATTGGTGACGCATCCGTGGCTTGTGGTCCGGTTTGGGAAGGAATTAGCTTTGCCGCTATGGATCAGTTCCGGAAGCTTTGGGATGAGCCATACAGAGGCGGAATGCCCATTATTTTCAATTTTATGAACAACCAGTATGGCATGGGTGGTCAGACTCAGGGTGAAACCATGGGTTACGACATCCTTGCAAGGGTGGGTGCAGGTGTAAATCCCGAGATGATGCACGCGGAAAGAATTGACGGATATAATCCCCTTGCAGTAATCGATGCCTTCCGTCGTAAAAAGAAAATTATTGAAGATAAAAAAGGCCCTGTACTTCTGGATACTCTAACCTATCGTTTCACAGGCCACTCCCCTTCCGATGCTTCATCATACAGGAGCAAGGAAGAAATTGAGGCATGGGAACTCCAGGATTCTTTGCTTTCATTTTCCGGTGATCTTCTCAAAAGTGGAATTGCCACTAAAGATGAACTTGAAAATATGAAGGCCATGGTGGTAAGTATTATTGTCAAAGCCTTGAAAAAAGCCATTGATGATAAGGTTTCGCCAAGGATGAATCTGGTAGCAGATCCGGAACTAATTGGAAATATGATGTTTTCAAATGAATCCATCGATAAAATGGAAAACCGTACTCCCGAGACTCTTATGAGTATGGAGGATAATCCCAGGGTACAGCAATTGACAAAAAAGGAAAGATTTGGCCTTGATAAAGAAGGTAAACCCATATCAAAATTAAAAACGTACCAATTAAAAGATGGAATTTTCGAAGCTATAATTGACCGCTTCTATAAAGACCCGACCTTAATAGCTTATGGTGAGGAAAATCGAGACTGGGGTGGCGCATTTGCCGTTTACCGGGGACTCACAGAGGCATTACCTTATCACAGACTATTTAATTCTCCCATAGCAGAAGGCGCAATAGTAGGAACCGCCATTGGTTATGGAATGTCCGGAGGAAGGGTTATTGCAGAAATCATGTACTGTGATTTCCTTGGACGTTCCGGTGATGAAGTTTTCAACCAGCTTCCCAAGTGGCAGTCGATGAGTGGAAACATTATCAAAATGCCTGTTGTTATAAGGGTTTCAGTTGGGTCGAAATACGGAGCACAGCATTCACAAGACTGGACTTCCCTGGTAGCTCATATTCCCGGCCTTAAAGTTGCTTTTCCGGCAACACCTTATGACGCCAAAGGACTTATGAATTCTGCTTTACAGGGTACCGACCCGGTAATCTTTTTCGAAAGCCAGAGAATTTATGATATGGCTGAATTTTTTCACGAGGGAGGTGTCCCGAAAGGCTATTATGAAATTCCTTTCGGAGAACCCGATATAAAGCGCAAAGGAGATGATATTACGATATTAACTATCGGAGCTACTCTTTACAGGGCTATTGAGGCCGCTGATATTCTTAAAGAAAAGTATGGCATGTCGGCTGAAATTATCGATGCCCGTAGTCTTGTACCTTTTAATTACGATCTTGTTATCGAATCGGTAAAAAAAACAGGACGTATTGTTTTAACCAGTGATGCCAATTCAAGAGGATCCTTTTTAAAAGAGATGGCAAATACCATCGCAGAACTTGCTTTCGACGATCTGGATGCGCCTCCTGTTGTTGTAGGATCAAGAAACTGGATAGTTCCGGCTTATGAACTGGAAGATCACTTTTTTCCACAGGCAGGATGGTTACTGGATGCCATTCATCAGAAAATTGTTCCTTTAAACGGATATATTCCCGGTACAGATTTTAGTAATGAAATAATCAAACAGAGAAATAAAAAGGGAATTTAATCTGATTCGGTTCTGTCACTATCAATAAGCTATTTACATGGTTTTTCGTATCTTTACAATGCAAAAATAAAAATTTGAAGAGTATAGTCATTTTTGGGGCGGGTAAGATAGGGAGGTCGTTTATTGGACAGGTTTTCAGTAAAGGAGGTTACGAGGTAGTGTTTGCTGATATTGATAAGGTTTTGATCCGGGAGTTGAATTTCCGCAAACATTACAACGTGGTTGTTAAAGATGAAAAGGAAGAAATTATCCCGGTTTTTAACGTCAGAGCTATTCATCTTTCTGATATAAATGATCTGATGAATGAACTTGATAATACCAATATTGCAGCCGTGTCGGTAGGGCAACATGGTATTCCGGATGTTGTGAAAATTCTTGCCCTTTCATTAGAACGAAGACAGTATTCGAGACCCGGTTCACCTCTGGACCTGATTATTGCTGAAAATATGAGGGATTCGGATGTATTTATCAGGGATGAACTGAAAAAGCTTCTACCTGTAAATTTTCCTCTGGAAAAAGAAATTGGCCTGATTGAAACAAGTATAGGTAAAATGGTCCCAATAATCACAAATGATAATATCAATTCTGACCCTCTGACTGTATATGCTGAAGCATACAATACATTAATTCTCAGCAAAAGAAGTTTTCTAAATCCTATTCCAGCAATACCTGAGCTGGCGCCCAAGGAAAACATAAAAGCATGGGTTGACCGTAAGCTGTTTATTCATAATTTCGGGCATGCATCACTTGCGTATCTTGCCTCACTTAAAAATCCGGATTATTTGTATACATGGGAAGCCCTTGCTGATGATGAATTGTATGCAGAAGTTTTTGAAACCATGAAGGAATCAGCCAATATATTACATTCGATTTATCCTGATGAATTTTCTCCAAGAGACCTTGAAGAACATATTCTGGACCTTCTGAAACGTTTTGCAAATAAATCACTTGGTGATACTATTTACCGGGTCGGATGTGATCTGCAGCGTAAACTGGGTCCTGAGGACCGGATTGTTCCATTAATACGTTACGCCTTTAACCGAAAATTATCTTATAACAGGATTCTTAAAGTATTACTTGCAGGGATTTTATTCCCGGCCAAAGATGCAAAAGGGAACATGAATAATGCCGACCGGCAATTCATAAAACAATATCATCATAACGCTGAAAAGATTTTACAGGATCACTGTAAGATTGATGTTTCAATCGAAAAACAGATCTATAAGGATGCGGCTAAAATATTATTCGCATGGGAAAATAATAAATAAAAATGATAACCAAAAAAGACAGCATTACAAAAATCAAATCCAAAAAAGGATTTATTTGTGATATGGATGGAGTTATTTATCACGGGAATAAGCTTCTTCCTGGGGTGAAGGATTTTGTAGAATGGCTCAAGTCTGAGCAAAAAAGTTTTGTTTTCCTCACCAATGCAAGTGAAAGAACGCCGAAAGAACTACAGGAAAAACTTAAAAGGCTTGGCATCGAAGTTGATCACACCCACTTTTATACTTCAGCCCTCGCGACTGCATCTTTTCTTGCAAGTCAGCATCCTAAGGGAAGCGCTTATATAATAGGCGAAGCTGGTCTCATTAACGCTCTATATAACGTGGGATACACTATGAATAATGTGAATCCCGATTATGTTGTGGTAGGAGAATCAAAATCCTATAGTTTCGACCGTATTGAACATGCTGTGAACCTCGTTCTGAAAGGAGCTAAACTGATTGGTACGAATCCCGAT
The DNA here is from genome assembly GCA_964349045.1 of uncultured Chitinophaga sp. Classification (GTDB taxonomy): domain Bacteria; phylum Bacteroidota; class Bacteroidia; order Bacteroidales; genus JACJXF01. Next base: position 1,054 of record CAYGFI010000034.1, on the reverse strand, counting down.
ATAACCGGACCTATTGAAAATGGTATTACTCCGGCCACTAAAGCTTTGATTGCACCGATTGAGATGGCTACCGGTCGCAATGCCTATTTCATTGGTAAGCCTAATCCGTTGATGATGAGGATTGCGCTTAAAAAAATAGGAATGACCCGTGAAGAAACTATTATTATCGGTGACAGAATGGATACAGATATTGTTGCAGGAATTGAATCGGAAATTGACACAGCGCTCGTTCTTAGCGGAATTACCGATTTACAAAGTATGAAGTTGTTCCCCTATCATCCCTGTTTTGTATTGAATGGTATTATTGATCTGGTCAAAAAAGACAGAAAATGATAGAGGCTGTGTTATTTGATATGGATGGAGTACTGGTAGATTCGGAAGAATTTATTTGCCATGCTGCCATAATGATGTTCAGGGAGAAGGGATTATGGGTAAACGAAAAAGATTTTATACCATTTATCGGAATGGGAGAGAATCGTTACCTTGGTGGAGTTGCTGAGAAATACGGTTTCACTTTTAATGTAACCCGGGATAAAATAAGAACCTATGAAATATACCGGGAAATAACCAGGGGGAAATTAAAACCCATGCAGGGAGTTCCTGAATTTATTAAGAAATGCAAGGATAAAAACTTAAAAATAGCTGTCGCTACAAGCGCTGACGAGATCAAAATGAATATCAACCTGAGTGAAATTGGAATTCCCGCCTCAACTTTTGATGCCACGATAAACGGGCTCGATGTTGAAAGAAAAAAACCTTTTCCTGATATTTATCTGGAAGCAGCAACGCGGTTGAATGTTAGCCCTGTAAATTGTCTGGTCGTTGAAGATGCAATTAGTGGGGAAAGAGCCGGGAAAAAAGCAGGTTGCAAAGTACTGGCTATCACGGGAAGCTTCAAAGCTGAAGAGTTTGTTTTGGCGGACTGGAAAACAGAGAATTTAAGTTTGGCGCCGGAGGAGTGTTTGGTGTGGTGATTTTTGAGTTACGGGGTTACGGAGTTACGGGGTTACGGAGTTACGGGGTTACGAGGTGACGGGGTGACGGGGTTACGGGG
>CAYGFI010000033.1:0-36127 GCA_964349045.1 uncultured Chitinophaga sp. | reverse complement strand
ATATTTTATTACAAAAAACTTGACAACCTGAAAATATTAATTTAGTTTTACGCAATTGTTTAACGTCTATGTTAAACATAATTGTTAACCCGTTTAATTAATATGTCCTTACATGAATTCTCCTGAAATAAAAGTATTATCGCAGGAAATGGAAGATAAAATTATGCTTGCTGCCACCAGGATTTTTGTATTGAAGGGCAAAGCAGGTACATCCATGCAGGATATAGCTGTCGAAGCCGGAATAAATCGCACGTTGTTAAATTATTACTTCAGAAGCAAGGATAATTTGTTTGAACAGGTTTTTACAAAGATATTTTCCAGGTTTTTACCAGCCATTGTTAATACCTTAACGTCTGATATGCCTGTAAGCAGGCGACTTGAGAACTTTATAGACTATTATTTTACAATGCTGATCGAAAACCCTGTAATTCCGCTTTTTATACTCCAGGAGCTCACATCAAATCCTCAAAGACTCATTAATTTGTTGAAAAGCGGAGGTTTAAATGCTAACATAATACTAAAATCCCTTGAACAAGAGATGGAACAGGGTAACATTCGCCGGATGGATCCAAAGGAGATCATGGTTAATTTCATGTCACTGATAATCTTCCCTTTTGCTGCACGCAAAATTATTGAGGAAATGATTTTTTCGGGGGATGTAGATGCCTATTCCAATTTCCTCCTGCAAAGGAAGGAAAACCTGAAAAGAACTTTTATTAATTCTCTTAAAACCTGACCTTATGTTGAAAATTAGCAGTTTTATAATGTATTTTCAGGCAGGATTGGCGCTTTCCTGTTTTTCTCAGGATACAATTTCCTTGACCTGGTGCCTTGATAAAACCGCACGGAATCACCCGAGATCTGACAATTCTGAAATATTTGAAAATATCTCGGCTAACAAAATCCGAAACATCCGTTCCGGAAACCTGCCTCAAATGGAATTAAACGGAAAAGCAAGTTATCAGTCCGATGCTATTCGTTTCGATTCTAAAGTTCCCATTGCTGGAATCGACTTTCCCGATCGGGATCAATATAAAGTAAGCCTCGATATTACTCAATCAATTTACGATGGGGGATTTTCTAAACACAAGCAGGAAATCGAAAAGGTTTCGGAGCAGGTTGATAAATCCCAGCTGGAAATTGATATCCGCTCTTCAAAAATGCAGGTTAAAGACCTGTATTATAACATATTGCTAATTCAAAAAAACCAGGAGATTATCGATATATCCCTCACACAACTTCTTGAAAACAGAAGTGTAGTTGAATCAGGAATTAAAAACGGGGTTCTGCTAAACAACGACCTGGATTTACTTGATGTCGAGATAATTAAATTGAAACAAACCAAAACGGAACTTGAAAATTCACGTGTTGCGGGTCTGCAGATGCTTGCTGGTAAAACCTTTGAATTAATTGATCTTTCAACCGTTCTGGAGCCGACAGACTTTCCTCCACCTGAAAACGATTCGATCCTTCGGATGGAACATCTGATTTTTGATCTTCAGGCTGAACAGCTCGGTAAAAGTAAAGCCCTGGTAAAGTCGCGTACCCTTCCAAAAGTGTATGCTTTTGGACAGTTTGGTTATGGAAACCCTGCACTGAACATGCTTAAAGATGAATTTGATACTTATTATATTGTTGGAGCAGGACTTAAATGGAACATCTGGGATTGGAAAATCAATAGTCGCGACAGGGAAGTTCTTGGTTTACAACAAAATATTATGGATAGCCGACGGAGGCAGTTTGATTTGGATATAAGCTCGGCTTTGCTGAATCAGTATGCAATTATTAAAAATCATCAGGAAAACCTTCTTGCATTCGAAAATATTCTTAAACTCAGAAGTCAAATTACATCTACTGCAAAGGTACAACTTGAGCACGGTGTAATTAAAACTCTCGATTATATATCAGTTCTGAACCAGGAAACAATTGCCAGAATTCAGTTTGCAAATGAAAAAACTTATTTACAGCAATCTATCGCCAAATATCTCGAGATAAAAGGAGAACTTTAAAACTAATTGCAATGAATAAAATAATATGTATATCATTCGTCGTATTTTTATTCGCGACATCTTGTAAAAACAATGAACCGGAAGCTTTTGCATTTGGTAATTTTGAATCGGAGGAAATAATTATATCTGCTGAATCTTCTGGCAGGCTTATGGAATTTACCGTTACGGAAGGTAAAATCCTCACACCAGGCGATTATTGCGGATATATTGATTCAACTCAGCAATACCTGAAAAGAAAGCAGCTTCAGGCCGGCATCGGTTCAGTAAACGCGAAAATGAATCAGTTGGAACAGCAATTGCTTGTAAACGAGGTTAGTATGAATAATATGCTACGTGAAAAGAACCGAATAAATTCTCTTCTCGAGGGGGGTGCTGCAACCACAAAACAGATGGATGATATTAATGGTCAAATTGATTTATTGAAAGCACAAACCAATGCTCTTGTTTCACAAAAAGCAGTAATCCGGACAGAAAGGGAATCACTCGAAATTCAAATTATGCAGGTGAACGATCTCATTGCTAAATCATTAATAAAGTCGCCATCCCGGGGTACAGTACTGGAAAAATATCTTTTTGCCGGAGAACTTGCCGTTACCGGAAAGCCCCTGTTTAAAATGGCGGATATGTCAGAACTTATTCTCCGTGTATTCGTGTCGGGTAACCAGCTGGAACAAATTGTACTGGGATCGGAAGTGGATGTTTTAATAGATGCAAATACTGATAAACTGAAAAAATACCGGGGAACTATTTCATGGATATCAGGGAAATCTGAGTTTACACCCAAGATCATACAAACACGGGATGAACGGGTTAACCTGGTATATGCAGTAAAAATAAGGGTAAAGAATGACGGTGGACTTAAGATTGGTATGCCGGGTGAAATAAGTCTTTAAGCTTTTTTTTAAATTCAAAAATTAAAAATTGTTAACCGGGTTTACGAGCTTCACAACTGCTTAAGCTTTATGCGAACGCGGTCTCTGACAGCAATCCAAGTTCTTAAATTAATTATTAGGAATGCCTGAAATTTCAGTAAATAGCCTTCATAAGTCTTACGGTGCAATAACTGCCCTGAAAGATATTTCTTTTCAAGTTGATAAGTCTGAGATCTTTGGCATAATCGGACCTGATGGGGCCGGTAAAACAAGTCTGTTCAGGATACTGGTATCTCTGCTTCTTCCAGACAAAGGTACAGCAGAATTAGCAGGACTGGATGTTGTTAAGGATTATAAAAAGATAAGAAAAATTATTGGTTACATGCCCGGCCGGTTCTCCCTCTATCAGGATTTGAGTGTGGAGGAGAATCTGCAATTCTATGCCAAAGTCTTTGGTACCAGCCTCAAAGAGAATTACGATCTGATCCGGGATATTTATGTTCAGATTGAACCTTTCAAAAAACGTCTTGCCGGAAGGTTATCCGGAGGGATGAAGCAAAAACTAGCATTGTCGTGTGCATTGATACACCGACCGGAAATTTTAGTACTTGATGAACCGACGACGGGTGTAGATGCAGTTTCCCGTGTGGAATTCTGGGATCTCCTGGATAAAATAAGTAAAGAAGGTATAACTATCATTGTATCTACACCCTATATGGATGAGGCTGCAAGGTGTCACAGAGCAGCCCTGATGCAGAACGGGGAGTTTCTGGGAATCAACCGTCCTTCCGAAATATATAAGGGATTTACAAAATTATTATATGAACTTTTACCGGGTAATGGTGCATATCAACTATTAAAAAATATACGGTCGGAGGAATGGTGTGGTAATGCATGGCTATTTGGTCAATCAGTACACCTTACCATTAATGATTCTAAATTTGAGGAGGCTTTTATAGCTTATGCAAAAAGCGAAAGTATTAAGTATAAAAAGATTTCAGCCGGTATTGAGGATACGTTCATGGAATTAATGAAGAATGGATAGTATGCAGAGCACGGAAAATATAATAATTGTTAAGGACCTGGTAAAGAAATTCGGAAGTTTTATTGCCAACGATCATCTCAGTTTCGAGGTAAAAAGAGGTGAGATATTCGGGTTCCTCGGCGCTAACGGAGCAGGAAAAACCACAGCTATCCGGATTCTCTGTGGATTATCTTACCCTACATCAGGAGAAATAAATGTGGCAGGCTTCGATGTCTATTCACAAAGAGAACTGATTAAAAAGAATATTGGTTATATGAGTCAGAAGTTTTCCTTATACGATGACCTTACAATATCGGAAAACATCAGGTTTTATGCAGGGATTTATGGAATAAATCCAAAAGTGATCAAAAGCCGGACTATTGAGTTGTTGCAACGTCTGGGGATGGAGGGAATACGCAACAGGCTTATTCGGGATGTTCCCCTGGGATGGAAGCAGAAACTGGCATTTTCTGTCGCTGTTTTTCATAACCCTGCAATTGTCTTCCTTGATGAGCCAACAGGCGGTGTTGATCCCATTACAAGAAGACAGTTCTGGGAGATGATCAACGAAGCAGCTGAAGAGGGAATTACGGTTTTTGTAACTACTCATTATATGGATGAGGCTGAGTATTGCGACAGGGTATCGATAATGGTAGATGGGAAGATTGCAGCGCTTGACACCCCTGGTAATCTTAAAGAATCTTTTGTTACTAATGATATGAACGGGGTCTTTCTTACCCTGGCAAGAGGAGAAAAGTAAAATGGATAAACGGAAAATAGCGGTAATTTTTGATATGGATGGAGTAATCGTTGACAATGATATCTATCACTTTCGTGCCTGGGGAGAATTATGCAAAAATTATGGGCTGGATGTCAGTCCGGATGAAGTCAAATCCTGGTTTGGTAATACCAATTCGATGATCCTCAGAAGTTTATTTGGCAAGGCCATCGACGACGAAAGGTTAGAAAGAATGGGACTGGAGAAAGAGTTAATTTATCGGGAAATATACCTGCCCGAAATCAAGGCAACACCTGGACTTTATGCTTTTCTTGAGAACCTGCAGGAAAGCGGCATTGGGATAGCCATCGCAACTTCCGCTCCAACTATAAATGTTGATTTTGTAATGGATAATACCGGAATCCGGAGATTTATTCATCAGATTATTGACGCATCCATGATCAGGGAAGGAAAACCATCGCCTGAAATTTATCTTAAAGCCGCAGAAATACTGAAATTGCAGGTTTCAGACTGCCTGGTTTTCGAAGATTCGTTTCATGGAATTGAATCAGCCCGAGGAGCAGGTATGAAGGTTGTGGGAGTGGCTACAACCCATCATGTAGAAAAATTAAAAGGCACGGTAAAAAATATTCATGACTTTACAGAAATAAATTGCATCGAGGTTATGCAAATTCTTAAAAGTCACTAATTCCCCGGCAAAAAATCGGGGAAGGCATTGTTCTTAAATCAGATAAACAATCTATGAAAAGGTACTGGGGTTTTGTAATTAAAGAGTTTTATCACATCTTCCGTGATTTCCGGACTTTGCTGATTTTGTTCGGAATTCCGGTTGCCCAGATACTGATTTTCGGATTTGTAGTATCGAACGAGATCCGTAACATAAAAATTTCAATTCTCGATTATTCGGGTGACGAGATTAGCCAAAAAATCACGAACAAGATTTTAGCGGGAGGTTATTTTGAGTTGCACTCATATTTATCAGATTATGAACAAATTGAATCTACTTTTCGTACCGGGAACGTTAAAGAAGTCATCATATTTGAGCCAGGTTTTTCTCAGAATCTGGGTAAAACAGGTACCGCCTCACTGAGAATTGTATCTGATGCTTCCGATGCCAACACAGGCCGTTTGATTGCAACCTATACCCAGGGTATCATCATGAACTATATCCGGGAGACATTAGCTGAACGAGGAGAAATACCCTATACTATTGACTCACGGCCCAGGATGTACTTTAATCAAGGCATGAAAGGGGTTTATATGTTCGTCCCGGGAACCATGGCAATGATTCTGATGCTTATTTCAGCCCTGATGACCTCCATTTCGATAACCCGGGAGAAAGAAATGGGTACTATGGAAGTCCTCCTTGTTTCTCCTCTGAAACCCGTACAAATTATTTTTGGTAAGGTTACACCTTATATTGGATTAGCATTTATTAATGCTATTATGATCCTGATTCTCAGTTACTTTGTGTTTAAACTTCCTATTAATGGAAGCATGATATTACTACTTGTGGAGACCATTTTGTACATTACACTGGCGCTTTCCCTTGGCATATTCATTTCAACGGTAGCCAAAAATCAGCAAATGGCCATGTTCATTTCCATGCTCGCTTTGTTATTGCCTACTATCCTGCTTTCCGGTTTTATATTCCCGATAGAAAATATGCCCAAAATACTGCAATGGTTATCGGTTATAATGCCTCCCCGCTGGTTTATTATTATTCTGAAAAATATTATGCTCAAGGGAACAGGGATTATGTTTGTATGGAAGGAAACCATCATTATTATAGGATTAACTATCCTATTTATAGGATTAAGTATTAAGCGGTTTAAAATCAGACTGGAATAAACGATTATGCGAATACTCTTATCCATTTTAAGAAAAGAATTCATACAGATCTTCCGGAACCGGGTGATGCTTCCATTTATTTTTATTGTACCTATTATTCAGATGGTAGTCCTGGTTTTTGCCGCTAATCTGGAAATGAAAGAGATACGTCTTTATACAGTCGATCTGGACCTTTCAGAAACTTCGAGAAAACTCAGGTACGAATTTACCTCTTCGCCCTTTTTCCGCGATAGAGGAACAGGATTTAGCCTGACAGAAGGAGAGGAGATGCTTCTTCGTGATAAGGCTGACCTGATACTTGTTTTTGATCAGGGCTTTGAGGAAAAACTCAGAAAAGAAAACAAATCAGCGGTTCAGTTACTAATTAATGCCATTAACAGCGCCAAAGCAGGCCTGGTAAATGCTTATTCCGAGGCAATTATTCGTGATTTCAACCAGGATATACGGTTGGAATGGCTCGGCATTCCGGATTTTGAAGCAATTGAAAACATTGATATCAGTTATAGTTACTGGTACAACCCGGAGTTAAATTATAAAATTTACATGCTTCCTGCAATCCTGGTGATCCTGGTAACCATTATCGGCATGTTCCTGACTGCCATGAACCTGGTCAGAGAAAAAGAAATGGGCACCGCTGAACAAATCAATGTAACTCCAATCAGGAAATTTCATTTTATTATTGGTAAGTTATTACCTTTCTGGGTGATAGCCTTATTTGAGCTGGGTTTTGGATTGACTATCGGGAGGATTTTTTTCCACCTCCCGGTTTTAGGAAATCTTGCGCTTTTATTTGGTTTTGCATCAGTTTACCTGCTTGCGGTTCTTGGATTGGGGCTACTGCTTTCAACTTTTTCCGAAACCCAGCAGCAGGTAATGTTTCTGGCCTTCTTCTTTATGCTGACATTTGTTTTAATGAGCGGTATTTTTACTCCGGTGGAAAGTATGCCCGTTTGGGCTCAGAGAGTCAATATTATCAATCCATTTGCATATTTCATGCGTGTCATTCGGATGATCCTGCTAAAGGGTTCAGGATTCAATGATATCCGGCATGAATTCATATCCATGGTTATATATGCAACCGGAATACTGGCATTATCGGTCTGGAGATACCGTAAAATTCACTAATTCTTATCCTGAGATAGAACATCATTGAGTTTTTTTCTAAATGCTCTTGAATTCCAATTTGCCGCTCCCCTTTTATGGATCAGGATTTCTCCCTCATTAGAAATCAGAAAGCTGGTTGGGTACGATTGAATGTTCATTACACCACTTGTGGTTGATTTTTGGAAATACACAGGCAGATTATACCCTGATTCATTTAGGTAAGTAAGTACTTTGGATTTTTCCTCATTGGTAATCAGGAAAACAGACAATCTGTCTCCATAAGCATTATATAATTTTTGTATGGAGGGCATCTCAGCCCTGCACGGTGGACACCAGGTGGCCCAAAAACTAATAAACATTGTCTTGTCGGCAAAATCAGTCAGGTTGATCGTATTCCCCTGCAAATCTTCAAGGATGATGTGATATTCCTGTGGTTTCATGGTCATTGCAGCTTCACTGGATTCCATTTTTGGCCGAAAAAGAGTGGCCCGGATAATCATCGTACGGGTGGACGGAATAAGCAAGGAAATAATAAGCAGGTAAAAAACGATATCGCTAAAGATCTTTAGCTTACTACTCTTTTCGAAGTAATTCCTGAAATAATTTTTAATTTTTTCCATAAATAAATAATTGAATCAATTCTGTAAAAATTTAATATAATATGCCTCAGATTATTTGCACTGTTAAAAATAATTAATGTTGCCTCAGAGTCACAGATCAAATTTAATCATCCGGTGGTTTTGGAAACGTTTTTATAATAATAACAAAAAATTAAATTTCAACTCTGTTCAATATCAGCCCTTCTGCAGAGTCAAAGGCTCTTACAACAAACGAAAAACAATTCAGATCCAGACAGAGTTCAAAATCCGATGAGGGAGAATAAGCCTGCTTTTCAGCTTCAAAAAACCGCAATCCGCTTCCAGAACGTATATTTTTTTTCATAGCATCAAAATCGTTTCTTTTACCTTCCAGTTCGTTTTTAATATACTCGGCACAAAAAGTATCCTCTTCAGTCGGATACAAAGCAGAATACCCCATACAAACCAGAGATACTTCAGAGGGATCAGCATTCCGGATATATTGTATAATAGCGCCGGCGTTAACAAAACTACCGGTAAGTATCTCATCTGCACTTTTTGCATTTACAAGGCCCTGGGTTCCGGCGCTAGTAGTATGAACCAGGGTTTTCCCTTTTAAATCCTTATCAAGAATATGAGTAGGGGAGTTACCAAAGTCAAAACCAGGCATTTTGTTTTCATTTCGTTCACCTGCCAGGATGAAGTCCGGATGTGCTTTTTTTAATGCATATGCAAGCTCAATGTCCCCAACAGGAATAATTTTTTCCACTCCCCGGTCAAAAGCATAACAAACCAGCGAAAACGCCCTGAACACATCAATAACTACCGTTAACCCGGTTGCGGCTTTAGCTCCCTCAATTAGCTGTAAAATTCTGATTTTCATAAAATTTGAGATTAGCAATTAGGGAACCTGAAAAAGTGAACCGGGGTGAAGCCTGTTAATTTTATAAAATATTTATCCCAAAGCAAATCAATCAATCAATCAATCAACTGGTTAAAAATATATACCTCGTTACTTCGTTACCTCGTTACTTCGTTACCTCAATACCTCGTTACCCATTCACCCATTCACAAAAACCTTCCGTCCGCAAATATACCACAATCCCCTGCATAAAAATCTCCTGAATTATTCACATCTCCAATAATCCCTTATATTTGCATGAGCTATTTGAAAAAACCTATATGATTAAGCGTTTAAAGCTATTTATGAAAGAGGAAGTATGGAAAACACCTCTGGATAACAAATCGAAACAATACTCTTTTCTGATTCGTCAGATACGCATTATTCTTGTGGCTTTCAAAGGCTTTTTAGAGGACCGTGTCAGCCTGAGAGCCTCAGCTCTCACATTTTACACCCTTCTTTCAATGGTTCCTGTTGCTGCAATGGGTTTTGGAGTTGCCGCGGGATTTGGGTTTGACAAAAAATTAGAAGATTTTATCGTTGCAAATTTTAAGGGACAAGAGGAAGTAATGAACTGGATCATCAATATGTCGTATGATGTTCTTGAAGGTGTGGAAGGAGGGCTTCTGGCAGGGATCGGATTAATTGTTCTGGTTTGGTCAGTGATGCAGGTTCTTACTAATATTGAGTTATCATTTAATGCTATCTGGCAGGTCAAAAAATCCAGAAGTTTCGTCAGGAAGCTGAGTGATTACCTATCTATTATGCTGATCGCCCCCTTGTTAATTATCCTCTCAAGCAGTATGAGTGTTTATATTGGAACCCGGCTCGAATCGGTTGCACAAAACGTTGAGGTAATAAAAACCATTAGTCCATTTTTAGAATCCACATTCAAACTCCTTCCTTATACACTCGTATGGTTGCTATTTACCTTGATTTATATGATTATGCCCAACACAAAAGTGAACTTTAAATATGCACTGATTGCGGGCATCTTTGCAGGAACTATTTTTCAGGTCACACAGTGGGCATATATTCATTTTCAGATTGGAGTAACCACCTACAGCGCTTTTTATGGCACTTTTGCGGCACTTCCTCTTTTTCTTGCCTGGCTTCAGATTTCCTGGCTAATCGTACTATTGGGTGCAGAGATATCTTTTGCTTATCAGAATATTCAGAAATATGAATTCGAAGCCGGCAGCCTTAATATTTCAAATTACGATAAACGTATGGTCTCCCTGTTCCTGATGAAGAACATCATTGAAAACTTTCAACAGGGTAAAGAACCTTTAACCAGTAATCAGTTAGGCAAGGAATTGGGCATCCCTTTGCGACTTGTCAGGGATATGTTGTATAATCTGGTAAAAGCAAACATTATAAACGAGACCGTAACAGTAAGTCCCCGTGAAAATGGATACCAGCCGGCTATTGATGTAAACCTGATTGACATAAAATTTGTCATCGACCGTCTCGATGCCATCGGTACAGATCAGATCAAAGTAAATGAATCTGAAGCCTGGCTTAAGCTTTCTAATGTACATACAGAGCTTATTAATTCGATGAAAGAGTCCGAATCAAATAGGTTGTTGAAGGATATTTAATCTGAAATAATGATGCTGTTAGTTAATAATTTAGTTAAAATTCAGGGATGTTTTTTGAAATTTTAAAATTAATCCGTAACATTACGTCAAATTGTTTAGAAATGATTTTTACATCTGTACATTCAAATTCAATACATCACCATCATCATGGTATGAACGGGTAATTTGTGCAGGAAATGTAAACACGATAAAACGAATTAATTAAAGGTTTGCAAACTCTGCAAACCTTTTTTTTTACCTGAATTATGGATAAAATAAAAATTGCAATTCAAAAATCCGGTCGCTTAAGTGAGCAGTCAACTGAACTGCTTAAGGAAGCCGGTATATTACTTTCCAACGGCGAGAGGCGTCTGATTTCAGTTGCTTCAAACTTTCCGTTGGAAGTACTCTATCTTCGCGACGATGATATTCCGCAGTATGTGTCTGATAATGTAGCCGACATTGGGATTATCGGTGAAAATGTGATGATGGAAAAAGCGTTTGCAGTAAATTCGGTTCTTAAACTTGGATTTGGTAAGTGCAGGCTTTCGCTTGCCATTCCAAAAAATGAAGAATACCTTTCTGTAGAATACTTTAATGGGAAAAAAATTGCAACTTCCTATCCCGGAATTCTTAAACGTTTTCTTGAATTAAAAGGTATTCAGGCTGAAATTCACCAAATTAGCGGTTCTGTGGAAATCGCTCCGGGAATTGGACTTGCCGATGCTATTTTCGATATTGTCAGCTCGGGCAGTACACTGATCAGTAACGGTTTAAAAGAGGTCGAGGTGGTAGCAAAATCCGAAGCAGTTATGATCGCAAACCAACAACTAAGTAGCCCGAAAATTGTATTGCTGGAGAAATTGATGTTTCGTATTCGCTCAGTTCAAACAGCCAAAAACAATAAATATATCCTGCTTAACGCGCCAAATCATAATCTTAAGGATATAATACGTATTATACCCGGGATGAAGAGCCCTACCATAATGCCCCTTGCTGAACCAGGCTGGAGTTCTGTTCACTCTGTATTAAAAGAAAATGAATTCTGGGAGATAATCGATAAACTCAAGGATTATGGTGCACAGGGAATATTAGTGATACCGATTGAGAAAATGATTATTTAACCAGGTAATTACTAGGTTTGACTGTTTGGTTTGGAGAATATTAAACATTAATTTAATTCGTTACATTATTAAAATAATATCAGGTTTGACGCAATGGGTTTTTGTATTTGTTTTAGTCAAGCCGTTCAGTATATAAGCCTAAAAGCCTAACAGTCTAAAAACCTAAAAACCTAAAAACCTAAAAACCTAAAAACCCCAGACATGAAAATCATCCGATACCCCGAAAAAAACCATTGGATCGAAATCCTCGCCCGACCGGTAATTGATTTTGAATCTCTGACAAACGCAGTTGGCAGTATTCTTAAGAATGTTAAAGAGAAGGGAGATAAAGCTATTCTGGAATATACCGCGAAATTCGATAAGGTGAAACTGGTTGAGATTGCCGTCTCCGGTGAGGAACTGGCTGCTGCAAAATCTGAAGTCAGCGAGGAATTGAAAAAGGCTCTTAAAGTTGCATTTGATAATATCAGTCTTTTCCATAAGGCTCAGATGCATGAAGAGGTTTCTTGTCAGACGGCCCCCGGTATAAGATGTTGGCAAAAAAGCCTGCCTATCGAGAAAGTAGGATTATATATTCCGGGAGGAACGGCTCCGCTGGTATCAACGGTTCTTATGCTTGCCATTCCAGCTAAAATTGCAGGCTGTAAAGAAATAGTTCTTTGCTCTCCTCCGGAAAAAGATGGTAAAATTCATTCTTCTATACTATACGCAGCCGACCTGTTAGGGATCACTAAGGTTTATAAAATTGGTGGCGCTCAGGCTATTGCTGCAATGGCCTATGGAACGGAAACAGTACCCAAAGTTTACAAAATATTTGGACCTGGAAATCAATATGTGCAGGCAGCAAAGCTAAAAGTTAGTCTGGAAAATACTTCCATCGACATGCCTGCAGGTCCTTCTGAAGTAGCCATTATGGCCGACGATTCTGCTATTCCTGCATTTGTGGCATCCGATCTTTTATCGCAGGCTGAACATGGAGTTGATAGCCAGGTAATTCTTATTTCAACTTCTGAAAAGCTGGTAAATCAGGTTAAAAAAGAAGTCGCAGAGCAACTTAAAAACCTGCCAAGAAAAGCAATTGCCGCCAAAGCATTGGAAAACAGTAAGATCATCTTAGTTAAGGACGATGAAACAATGTTGGAAATGATAAATGAATATGCACCTGAGCATCTTATTATTGCAACCAAAAATTATCATGACCTGGTTAATAAAATTATAAATGCGGGTTCGGTTTTTCTTGGAAATTTTTCTCCGGTATGCGCAGGTGATTATGCTTCCGGTACCAATCATACCCTTCCAACGAATGGAAATGCAAAAGCATTCAGTGGGGTAAATGTTGATAGTTTTACAAAAAAGATTACATTCCAGGAACTTACTACTTATGGCTTGTTTAATATTGGTCCGGCAATAGAAATTTTAGCCGATGCCGAAGAACTATATGCTCACAGAATGGCCGTGCAGATCAGAATGAATACGGTTTCCAATAATTATAGTAGTGGCAAAAATTAACATTGCATCCATCACCCGGGCAAATATCAGGAATATGCTGCCCTATTCCTCGGCAAGAGATGAATTTCAGGGAACGGCATCGGTATTGCTCGATGCCAATGAAAATCCTTTTAATTCACCTTTTAACCGTTATCCGGATCCGCATCAGAAAGCTCTTAAAAAAGGAATAGCTGGATTTACAGGTGTTCATGAAGAATCAATTTTTCTGGGGAATGGAAGCGATGAGGCTATTGACTTGCTGATCAGGGCTTTTTGTGAACCCGGGGAAAGCAATATTATCAGTATTGACCCTTCTTACGGTATGTATGAGGTTTGTGCTCACACCAACGATATTGAATTCCGTAAAGTGCAACTGAACAGCGATTTTAGTCTTAATACTGAAGCCATTTTTTCGGCCGCAGATAAACAAAGCCGCATTATATTTCTTTGTTCTCCGAATAATCCTACCGCAAACCTTCTGGATTATGAAGATATGCTAAAGATAGTTAAGGATTTCAGGGGATTGGTTGTTATTGATGAGGCTTATATCGATTTTGCTCCATTTAAGGGTATGCTGAATGATATAGCGGATCATAATAACCTGGTAATTCTGCGCACTTTCTCCAAAGCATGGGGTATGGCAGGAATACGACTTGGAATGGCCTTTGCTGATAAGGAAATCATCTCTGTTCTGGATAAAATCAAGTATCCATATAATATTAACATTCTTACTCAGGAAACCATGCTCAAACGTTTTGCTGCAAGTGATTTTACCAGGGAATGGGTAAACCTGATTATTTTTCAGAGGGAAAAACTTCGCCGTGACCTGGAGAATTTCGATTTTATCATAAAGGTATATCCTTCCGATGCAAACTTTCTACTGGTCAAAACAAAAGATGCAAAAGTGATCCATAGTTTTCTTAGAGAAAATGGGCTTATTGTGCGAGATCGTTCACGGGTCAGTCTTTGTGAGGGTTGTCTGAGAATTACTATTGGCAGTCCGGATGAAAATTTTCAGCTTATTAATCTTCTAAAAAAATATAATGAAAAAGGCCCTTTTCATTGATCGCGACGGTACATTGATCGTGGAACCTCCTGTATCATTCCAGGTCGATAGCCTGGATAAACTGGAATTTTATCCGGGAGTATTTCGTAATTTGAATAATATCAGACGGTTTCTGGATTATGAATTAGTAATGGTTAGTAACCAGGATGGGTTGGGTACAGCCGCATACCCTTATGAAAGCTTTATAAAACCGCAGGAAAAATTTTTACAAGCCTTTAAAAACGAAGGAATTGAATTTGATGAAGTCCTGATCGATCCTTCTCTTCCGGAGGAAAACTCTCCAAACCGCAAACCCCGTACCGGTATGCTCACAAAATACATGAACGGAGAGTATGATCTTGAGCATTCCTATGTAATTGGAGACAGACTCACTGATATTGAGCTTGCTGTGAATCTGGGCGCTAAGGCTATTCTGGTTGGACCTCCTGAACGACAAAGTGAGGTTAATGTTGCAGGATTCACAAATACCTGTGAATTCATTACTCCGGAATGGGATAAAATCTGGATCTTTTTGTCAAATCAAAGGCGTAAAGTTTCTGTTAAGAGGAAAACCCGCGAAACGGATATCAATATTGACCTTTTCATTGATGGCTCCGGAAAAAGCGAAATTTCAACGGGCTTGGGATTTCTCGACCATATGCTCGAACAGATCGGTAAACACTCCGGATGTGATTTGAAAATCAATGTTTTGGGTGATCTGCACGTCGATGAACATCATACAGTTGAAGATACAGCCCTGGCGCTTGGAGAAGCTTTTTTTAAAGCGCTTGGAGATAAAAAAGGTACAATGAGATATGGATTTCTCCTGCCAATGGATGATGCCCTGGCCCAGGTTGCTATTGACTTTGGTGGTCGCCCATGGATTGTCTGGGATGCGGAATTTAAACGTGAAAAAATCGGTGATGTACCTACGGAACTGTTTTATCATTTTTTTAAGTCATTTTCCGATTCTGCTAAGTGCAATCTGAATATAAAAGCTGAAGGTGAAAATGAACATCATAAAATTGAAGCAGTTTTTAAGGCTTTTAGCAAAGCGATAAAAATGGCAGTTTACAGAGACCCAACGAGCCTTGATTTGCCCAGTACCAAGGGAGTTTTATAACAACGGTTAAAAAGTTAAGAGAAAAGGCAGTTTAATTTCCGGAAAATTTGCGCCATGGCGCTTACATATTATTTGTATTTGTACATTATAAAGCATTTTTTGATGAAAGTTGCTGTAATTAAATATAACGCGGGAAATATCCGCTCCGTTGGATTTGCTTTGGAACGACTGGGAATTAATGCGGAAATAACGGATGATTTTGACTTAATCAGGAAAGCAGATAAAGTTATTTTTCCCGGGGTGGGAGAGGCCGGCTCAACTATGAAATATTTGCAGAAATGTGGTTTAGATACATTACTCAAGGACTTAAAGCAACCTGTTTTAGGTATTTGTCTGGGTCAGCAATTGATGTGCAATCACTCTGAAGAAGGAAATACAGATTGCATAGGCATTTTCGATGTACCGGTACTTAAGTTTCTTCCGCTTCAGAAAGTTCCTCACATGGGTTGGAACAACCTGCTTGATGTCAGGGGCGCTATTTTTCAGGGAATACCTGCCGGTAGTTATGTATATTTTGTTCATAGCTATTATGTGCCACTCTGCGACTATACTTCAGCAGCATGCGATTATATTACAAAATTCAGTGCAGCTCTGCAGAAAGATAATTTTTTCGCAACCCAGTTTCATCCCGAGAAATCAGGCGATACAGGACATTTGATTTTGAAAAACTTTATAGATTTGTAATTTACTCACACCCCACACACTCCACATTCCAAACTAATTTATGGTAAACATCATCCCCGCAATAGACATCATCGATGGTAAATGTGTCAGACTCGAAAAGGGCGATTACAGCAAGAAGAAAATCTATAGTGACGATCCCCTTGAAATGGCCCTGACTTTTGAATCCTGGGGGATCAAGCGTCTTCACCTGGTGGATTTGGATGGAGCGAAGGCTAAAACCATTGTGAATTCAAAAGTTTTGAATCGCATTGCCTCTCAGACAAAACTCATAATTGATTTCGGGGGAGGGATACGCTCTGAAAAAGATATTCGTATTGCTTTTGATAACGGGGCTGCGATGGTAACCGGTGGAAGCATAGCTATTCAGGATCCGGAACAATTCCTTTCATGGCTGGAAACTTTTGGCGTTGATAAAATAATTCTTGGGGCGGATCATAAAAATGAAAAAATCTCAATGAATGCCTGGCTGGAAGAAAGTGATGCTGATCTTTTTTCATTTCTCGAGGATTATATTCAAAAAGGTGTATCTCAGGTTATTTGTACGGATATTCAAAAGGATGGAATGCTGAAGGGTCCATCACTTGATCTGTACGTAAGAATTCTTAATAAATGGCCTGATATACAACTGATTGCAAGCGGAGGGGTAAGCAATTCCGATGATGTCCTTCAACTTGAAAAGGCAGGGATCTTATCGGTTATTATTGGAAAGGCTATTTACGAAAACCGCATCACCAAAGAAGAAATTATTCAATTAATGACTTAGTTGATTTGGTTTAAAGTTTAATCCTACATTTCAAACTCTGAATTCTAAATTCTAAATTCTACATTCTAATATGTTCGCAAAACGAATCATCCCTTGTCTTGACATTAAGGACGGACAAACTGTAAAAGGAATTAATTTTCTTAATATCAAAGAGGTGGGCGACCCGGTTGAACTTGGCGCAAAATATGCAATAGATGGCGCTGATGAGCTTGTTTATCTGGATATTACCGCTACTCATGAGAAGCGTAAACTCTTCACGGATCTGGTAAAAAGAATCGCTATACATTTAAATATTCCCTTTACAGTAGGAGGCGGAATCAATGAAATTTCTGATGCAGACAGGTTACTTTCAGCCGGCGCGGATAAAATTTCCGTTAATTCTTCTGCGGTAAGGAATCCGCAGCTGATTGAAGATATTGCTTCGGAATACGGCAGCCAGTTTCTTGTCACGGCAATTGATGCCAGGCTTGAGAATGATGGTAAATGGTGGGTATATGTGAACGGGGGAAGAATTAAAACGGATAAGGAGTTATTCTCATGGGCGCGGGAAGCACAGGAAAGGGGAACAGGCGAAATCCTTTTTACTTCTATGAATCACGATGGGACAAAAAAAGGATTTGCCTGTGAAGCATTATCGACCTTGTCAGATAGCCTTTCCATTCCAATTATTGCCTCCGGAGGTGCAGGACATCTGTCACATTTTTTGGAAGTTTTTACCGTAGGTAAAGCCGATGCTGCACTTGCAGCAAGTATTTTTCATTTTAATGAAATTCCCATTCCCATTCTAAAAGACTATCTTCGAAAAAATAATATTGTAGTCAGATAATTTTGAAATTATGGAACTTAATTTTGATAAACTTATGGGTTTGGTTCCTGCTGTAATACAGGATAATAACTCCAACAAAGTATTAATGCTCGGTTTTATGAATCGCGAAGCGCTTGATAAATCAAGAGAGACCGGTTTAGTAACCTTTTACAGCCGAACCAGAAAGCGACTTTGGACAAAGGGGGAGGAGAGCGGTAATTTTCTTAAAATAAGGGAAATAATTCCTGATTGCGATAACGATAGCTTGTTGATTAAGGCTGATCCAACCGGACCGGTTTGTCACACCGGTACCGATACCTGCTTTAATGAATCTAATACAGATGAAATATCTTTTTTACTCGGTTTACAGGATCTGATTCACAATAGAAAAATTGAGATGCCTCCTGACAGTTATACAACAAAGCTTTTTGAAAAGGGGATTAATAAAATAGCCCAGAAAGTAGGTGAGGAAGCGGTTGAACTGGTCATTGAAGCAATGGATGTTAATGATGAACTCCTTCTTAACGAAGCCGCAGATTTAATATATCATCTGCTGGTGCTTTTATCGGCCCGGGATAAAGATATTCGTGATGTTTTGGCCGTACTTGAAGAAAGACACAATAAATAAGGGTATAAATTCATTTTAATTTATCATTATTGCTTTATTTTTACACAAACCTAACCATTATTATCATGAATAAACACATTTTATTATCGCTGAAAGGTATTGCATTTTTTGTGTTGATAACAATATACTCTTGCAACGTTAAAACAGGCAAAAGCAATGGAGACTTTTCATTTGTTTTTATGACAGATATCCATCTTCAGCCCGAGTTAAATGCTACACAAGGTTTTATGCAGGCAATGGATTCCATAAACGCACTCAATCCGGACTTTGTCATTACCGGTGGTGATCTGATTATGGATGCCCTGGGTCAGACCTATGGCCGTTCCGATTCATTGTACAATCTTTATAAAGAAATGATTCCAAACCTGAAGATGCCGGTGTACAATACGATAGGAAACCATGAAATTTATGGAATATATAAGGAAAGCGGGGCGGATATAAACCACCCGGAATATGGAGAGAAAATGTTTGAGAATCGCCTTGGTAAAAGCTATTATTCATTTAATCACAAAGGATGGAAATTCATGATTCTGAATTCCATAGAAGATACACAGAAAAGCAGCTATATCGGCTGGATCGATAGCGCTCAGGTAAACTGGATTGAACAGGAACTAACCCGGACCGATAAGGAAACACCCATCGTTATCAGTACTCATATCCCCTTTATAACCGTATTTGAACAAAAATATTACGGGTCAACCTTAAAAAACGACTCATCACTGGTTGTTGCCAATTCAAAGGATATAATCGATTTGTTTGAAGGCTATAATCTGAAACTGGTTTTACAGGGTCACCTCCACACGGTTGAAGATATTTATGTGGATGGAATTCATTTTATTACTTCAGGCGCAGTCTGCGGAAGATGGTGGAGAGGCGCCAATAAAGGATTTGAAGAAGGCTTTATGCAAATCAATATAAAGAATAATCAGATTAGTTCAGAATACAAAGATTATGGTTGGAATGTTCCTGAATAACAGCAGATTAATTCTCAAATCATCAAATAACCCTGACTCCCATCACCATAATATCATCCACCTGAGGAAATTTTCCTTTCCATGATTCAATTTCTTCGTCCAGTAGCCACTTTTGTCTTTGCATTGGTTCCTTTTGGATGGATAATAGAAATTCCTTAAATTTCAGGTATTTATATTTTTTTCCATGAGGTCCCCCAAACTGATCAGCAAAACCATCTGAAAACAGGTAAAGATAGTCTCCTCTTTTGCACTGCAACTCATTGTTAGTAAACTCTTGTTTTTCAACATGATGGCTGCCAATTTCCATTTTATCCGCTGAAATTACCTGCATTTCACCATTTCTTATGATATACAGTGGATTATGAGCGCCCGCAAACTGAAGTTTGTTGGTTTGGGGATCGAAAATACATAGGGAAATATCCATTCCATCATTCGAAACCATCTCACTTTCAGCTAACTGGTGCAGGGATTCCTGGATCCTTTCCCTGAGCAGGTTCAATATTGTTGATGCTTTGCAAATCTGAAGAGATTTTACAATGTCATTCAGGGCGCTCAGTCCCAGCATGCTCATAAATGCCCCTGGTACTCCATGCCCTGTGCAATCGCCGACTGAAAAGAATACAAGCGATTCATTTTGTGCCACCCAGAAAAAATCACCACTTACAATATCCCTGGGTTTATTCAGAATAAAATAATCTTTTAGAATTATATCAAGTTGGTTTTTAGGAGGAAGTGCAGCAGTCTGAATGCGGTGTGCATACCGTATACTCGCTTGAATTTCTTCATTTTGCGCCTCAATCTGGTCTCTCTGCTCCTCTGCATGGTCTCGTTGAGTTTCAATTTCTTCTTTCTGTGTTTCCAGTTCCTCTTTCT
Organism: uncultured Chitinophaga sp.; assembly: GCA_964349045.1. Classification (GTDB taxonomy): domain Bacteria; phylum Bacteroidota; class Bacteroidia; order Bacteroidales; genus JACJXF01. Next base: position 15,962 of record CAYGFI010000033.1, on the reverse strand, counting down.
GTGCTTCGAGTTCTTCGTTCTGGTTTCTAATCTCCTCAGTACGCTTAAGGACTTCTTTTTCAAGTTCTTTTTTTGCCTTTTCCAGGTAAGATAAGCGAAGTTTAATATAGGAATAAACTCCGGAAATAACCAGAATTATCATACCGGTAATAAACCACCATCTTTGCCAGAATGGGGGTTTTACTTTAAATGAAAAAAAAGAATCTTCCGAACTGTACCAATTATTCTCATCGAGGCTTACTTCAACTTTAAATGTGTATTCCCCGGCAGGAAGCTGAGAATAGGTTAGATTTTGATTCCGGTTGGAAAAGTTCCAGTTTAAATCAAAACCCTCCAGCATATATCTGTAATTCAGACCTTCGGGATTTCTGAACCATATACCCGTATATCCAAAGGTAAAATTATTTTCTTTATGCCTGAATTTTTTCTTTCCCGGAATAATTGGATTATAAAAGAGATTTTTTGAAGACAAAAAAACGTGAGGATTCTGATTTATAAATTGCAAATAATCAGGATTATACTTTATGATTCCTGTTTCGGTACCAATCCAGATCTGGCCTTCTTTGTCTGTATAGGTGGAGTTCAATATCGGATATTGGTAAGCAAGTCCGGAATTCTCTCCAAATTCAAGTAAAACACCGTCTTGAGGTTGGTAAAACAATAACCCGAAATCTGATATTACGAGCAGATTATTCAGTTTATCAAACACTATGGATTGTATCTTATTAAAACTAATTCCATCCTTTTCATCTAAAAGTATAATACTGTCGTTTATTACTCTGATTATCCCTTTATCCCTTGTGTTAAACCAAACTCCATCTGAAGTATCCAATGCTACCCCGTACAATTGGGGATATCGCTGACCATCAACTGAAATCCTGTATAAACTATCCTGAAATATGTATGAAGGAAATCTGAGAGATCCTGCTACCCATGTTCTGCCTGAATTATCTGATTTTGCTGCATATATATAGGCGCTTTTAAGTTCCGGATCATGATAGCTTTGTAAATCAGATCTGATAATATTGTAGCAGGAAACTCCCCCTCCTAAAGTCGAAAACCACACCAGACTGTCACTTCCGGATATATTTATTACGTTGTTATCACTCAGCCCCTGAGGACCTGCATATTTTTTATACTTCAGGGTTTCAGGATTTACCCGGTACACTCCATCGCCATATGTACCGGCCCAAACCTGACCAACAATATCCATATAAAGAGAAATAAAGTTAACTTTTGTGAGGTTCATTTTATCGCTTAGATTGCTCCATACAAATTGTCCGGTATTGTCAGGAATACCTCTGAAAAGTCCGGATTCACTGCATACCCAGAGACTCTCACTTCTGTCTTTTACAAGACTGTAAACCATTACAAATGGGGAGCCATTTGATTTATTCAGAAATTCAAAAATAGGCGGAAGCGCCTGAATGACACCCTGTTTACCACCAATCCAGATATTATCTTCCTGGTCTTTTATAATTGTGCTGATACGGTTTGAAAGTAATCCCTGGTCCACAGTAATCTTCCTGTAAAATGGATTTGAATTTCCGGTTAGTTTTAACTGAATTACACCATCTCTTTCTGTACTAATCCAGATATCGTTTTCCAGACTCATTGTAAATCCTGTAATGGGACCGTAATCCCATCCCTCGATGGAAGAAAAGTTTTTTTTCTCAGGATCATAAATTGTTAATCCCTGTTCTTCTGTCCCAATCCATATTCTCCCATCTTTCGCCGCCTTGATTACTCTGACTATATTGTCGTTCAGACCATCTTTCATTGAAATAATGTCACAACTTCCGGCTGAATATCGTGTAATACCATTATCCGTTGCAAACCATAAGACACCATCGGGATCAATTTCAATCTCATAAACGTTATTATCAGAGAGACCATCATCTGAATTTAAATTTGTCAGATACCTTCCATCATATTTATAAACCCCTTCGCCCAGAGTCGAGAACCAAACATTTCCTGAGCTATCTGAGGAAATATCTGAAATACCGACACTTCCAAGTCCTTCTTCAGGTGCAAAAATATGGAAGATATGTCCATTGTAAATTGTTATTTCTCCATTTTTATGACCAATCCACAGCATTCCATCTGTATGGCTTTTGATGGCAGTAATCTGGTCTTCAGCTAATCCCTCTGAAGTGGTGAACCGGGTATAATTAATTCCGTCGAACCTGAATAGCCCACGTTCAGTTCCAAACCAAATCCAACCCTGGGTATCCTGATAAATAACTTTAACATTGTATTCTTCTTTGCCCCGGAATATCTGATGAGGTCTTAAAAAAGGAGTTTGTGCAAGAATTGCTGATGTGGCAATCAATAGGGAAATTGAAAGTATAAAATAATTAAGATGCTTCATATTACTTATCCGAAGGTATAAGTGTCAAACTGACATCAAGTTTAATTTCCTCAGCAATTTTTTGATTAACAATTGAGGGAATACTGATATTATGGTCCTCAAGAAAAACTGTAAAGTTGGCCTTAACATCAATTTTATTTTGACTGACAACAAGAATACACTTGATAATTCGGTCATTCTCAATGCCATGTATGTTCATCTTCCCTTTTGCGCGAATCTGATAATTTCCGGATTTCGATAAATCGACTTCTTCAATTATTTTCCCTTTAAAGGTGGTGTTTGGATAAATATCGCTTTCCATGTAATCTTCATTAAAATGGGTTCGTTGAAGGCTACTGTTAAATCCCTCGAAGGACTTGGTGGGAATAAGAAATGAAAAGGAACGGTCAATAATATTAATTACACCGGAAAGGCCATTTGTAGAGGCTTTTATCATTTCCAGCGGAGCATCGGACAGAAAGCTGACCTGCCCGTTTTTGCATACGTAAATGACAGGTTTGGTCTGGAATGAACTAAGTGCAATTATAGTAAATAGAAGAAAAACAGTTACATTTTTTATTTTGGTATTTCTTTCCATTTTAATATATGTTTTTTCTTTTTTTGTTTACAGGAAAAACTCTGTATAGATTAAATCCGAAGTATATATCACCTTCTAACCATTCCCCCGTAGTTTCTGCAACAAAACCCCGTGCAAACATAGCTTGTGAATTCGTAAACTGGAGCTGAAAAACATGCCCGCCGGTCTCAATATCAAAACCAAAAGAAAGTGAATTGATATAATCCCTGGCATTTTCACCCGGTAGAAGATAAAAATATTCTCCGTTCACTGAAATTTTGCGGCTTAGCTTATACCTTCCACCCATGCCAAGGGCATAGATGTTATTTTGATCCTCTGGGAGAGGGACCAGATTTTTATGGATATATGTGGGACTGATTTGTAAAGATAATTCCTGATTGAATTTCCGGGCAATTAATATCTGGCTGGCATAAGATAACCGTGATGAAAACAAGTTTTCCCGGTCCGGAATTTCCCATTTCAGAGTCTTTATATAAATGGCTGAATATAGAGAAATACTTACAGGAATGGTTTTAATACCTGTCTGTTGCCGGAGTATCCTGAATTTCACACCACTATCATAGGTTTTATCAAAACTACTGCGACCAAGGGAAAGAGATGCCATGTTTTTTAATCCGTATTCAAAACCAAATCGGGCAGTAGCCTGATCTATTCCGAAGAAATCGTAAATACCCTGATTAACAGCTCCAAAACGGTGTGAAATAACGAAGTGCAGATCGGATTGTCCGGGAACCTCTACAGACTGACCGTTTATAATACTTGTTCCTTTAAAGGTTCCAAAAGTATAGGTTGGGGTATTGTCTTCTGACAATTCGCTGAGTATCTGGTCAAGATCCTGTGCGGATACAGAATTTAAAAAAATAATTAAAATACCTGCCAGGGAATAAAACTTTCTCATATGAATTAGTTTTCCGGAGCTCCATTGTCAAGCCACTTATTTAAGATCTTTAGTTCACAATCGGGTAATTTACCACGGTCCTTTGGCATTTTTGTATACCCGTCCAGATGGTTAATTACGCCTCGTAGTCTGCCATCGTTAACAAAAACCATCTCCGCGGCGTAGCTGTCATGCCTTACTCCCCCGGAGGATAATTCCGGGCCGTGACATTCAACACAATTTTTTTGCAGGATGGCAGAAACTTTGGAATCCCAGGTAATTTCTGTTGTATCACACTCCTGGGTTCCATAGAGATCCAGTTCATTATTATTCTCACATGATAGTGGAATGATTGCAAGAAGACAGCCTAAGCATACGAGTAACAATAAAAATTTCCTTGTCATTTTGTATGTGTACGGTAAATTATGTAAATATATATTAATTCACAGTTTAACTCAGATACATCTTTATTGATTTGAAATTTACTGAAAAACAATAAATTACAATATTAAAAATGATAGTCAATTATAATATTTGACTTAATTCTCAGATACTTACCAAATATTAGCCCGGTTTTCAGTTATAACAAACATAGGATCATTCGGTTCAATTTGAAAAGCATTTACAAATTGCTCCATATGTTGCAGAGGGCCGTTTACTCTTATATGTCCCAGGGAATGAACATCTTCTTTCGTTCTTCGCAGCATTTCAGCATCATTGATATTATTGGCCCAAACATGGGCATAAGCAAGAAAGAATCTCTGAGAAGGAGTAAATCCGTTAATTTTCTTTTTGGGTGGGTATTTCTCCCATGCTTTTAATAATGCGGTATAGGCAACATTAAGTCCTCCCAGGTCGGCAATATTCTCACCCAAAGTTAATTTCCCGTCAGCTTTCACATCATCCTTTATTACATATTGATTATAATGATCTATCAAAACCTGTGTCCGGGCCTGAAATTTTTCTGCATCCTCCTTGGACCACCAGTTTAAAAGATTACCATTCTTATCATAGTTTTTCCCCTGGTCATCAAAACCATGGGTCATCTCATGACCGATAACCATTCCGATGGCCCCATAATTCACGGCATCATCCGCTTCAGGGAAAAAGAAAGGGGGTTGTAGAATAGCCGCAGGAAAAACTATTTCGTTGCGTGATGGATTGTAATAAGCATTAACCGTTTGAGGTGTCATACCCCATTCTGTTTTATCCACGGGTTTACCAATTTTTTTTATGTTGTACTGATAGTTAAACTGAGAAGCGATTCTGACGTTTTCAAAATAGCTGGATTTTCCGATTTCAAGATCAGAATAATCCCTCCATTTATCAGGATACCCGATTTTAACATTAATAGCATCAAGTTTATCCAATGCCTGCATTTTCGTGGAATCACTCATCCAATCGAGCTGTTTGATCCGTTCACCCAGTGCAATTCTAAGATTTCCTACCAATTCCAGCATTCTGTCTTTTGAGGCAGGGGGGAAGTATTGTTCAACAAATAATTCTCCGATAGCCTCACCCAAAGCCTGATTACTGCTGGCTATTATTCGTTTCCAACGAGGCTGAAGTTTCTTTTTTCCGGATAAAAAGCCACCGTAAAAGTCGAAATGGGCATTTACAAAATCAGTGGAGAGCAACTCTGAATTACTATTAATAACAGACCATCTCATCCAGGTTTTCCATGTTTCAACATCCGTATCGGATATCATTTTGCTTATCTCCTTAAAAAACTCAGGTTGTGAAACGTTTATTTCAGTGAGATCGTCAAGATGTAATTTGCTTAATAATTCCTTCCATGGAAAAGCTGGTGATAAGCTGATAAGATCCTCAATAGTCATTTTATTATACTGTCTGTATGGATCCCTTCGTTCCAGCCGGGTCATAGATGATTTCGCCAGTCGGGTTTCAAATGAAAGAATATTATTTGCCTGATTTTCTGTGATTTGTGGATTATTCCCTGCAAGGTTAAGTACCCGGACAATATGTTTCAGGTATTCGGAGCGGATGTTTTTTGAGCGTTCGTCATCAGCGGTATAATAATCAACATCTGTCAGACCCAATCCACCTTGCGACAGGCTCGCTATAACCATTTCACTATTTTTTTTATCAGGTACTCCATACAGGGAGAAAAGCAGCTGAATGTTTTGCGATTGCCAGCGAATCAGACACAGAATAAGATCATCCTTATCAGAAACAGATTCAATCTCGTACAGGTACTTAAGCAGAGGTTTTATTCCCTCTTCCTCAATTTTTGCGGAATCCATTCCGGTATTATAGAAATCCCCAACTTTTTGGTCAATTGTTCCAATCTCATTACTTTTTGAAGCAACCTCTTCAACCAGTTTTCTTAATTTTTCATTGTTTTCTTCTGCCAGGGCATCAAAGCTTCCATACCTGCTGAATTCATCCGGAAGAGGATTGTTTTTAATCCAACCTCCGTTTGCATACCGGTAAAAATCCACTCCAGGATCAACGCTTTCATCTAAATTCTTTCTGTCTATTGCCATATCTTTTGTAGTACATGAATTTAATGCTATACCGGTAATTACCGCGAGCATAAGGGTTAATTTTTTCATTACAAAATATTTATTTGTTAAGCTTTTTTCAAATACATTATACAAATACGAAACACTCTGCATAACAAATAATTACACAGAGTGTTTAAAATATATCTTCAAAAATTCATTCAGGCTATCCCCGTAACTCCGTAACAATAACAATCCCTACTTAAACTCCAGAATAGTCTTCTTAATAATCTCAATCGCTTCCCGCAATTGTGCTTCAGTGATCACAAGAGGAGGAGCAAAGCGAATAATATGTTCATGAGTTGGTTTAGCTAACAGACCATTTTCCTTCAATGCAAGGCAAACATCCCAGGCTGTTCTTCCGTTCATTGGTTTAATAACAATAGCGTTGAGTAAACCTTTTCCCCTGACAAGTTCTATTCTCTCTGTTTTTACTTTTCTTAATTCTTCTCTGAAAATCTTACCCAGTTTTTCTGCATTTTCAGCAAGTTTTTCATCCCGGATTACACTCAGGGCAGCAATGGCTACTTTAGCTGCAACCGGATTCCCTCCAAATGTGGAGCCATGTTCTCCCGGCTTGATAACCAGCATGATATCGTTATCAGCAAGAACTGCAGAAACAGGATATAACCCACCGGAAAGCGCTTTTCCGAGAATCAGTATATCGGGTCTGACACCTTCATGATCGCAGGCTAACAGTTTCCCCGTGCGGCCAATACCAGTCTGAACCTCATCTGCGATAAACAACACATTTTTTGCTTTGCAAAGCTCATAAGATTTTTTCAGGTAACCGTCATCCGGAACATAAACTCCGGCTTCTCCCTGAATAGGTTCAACCAGGAATCCTGCCACATTAGGATCATCCAACGCTTTTTGCAGGGCAGGTATGTCATTATAGGGGATCTTGATAAAACCTGGGGTATAAGGACCGTATCCTTTGTAAGAGTCGGGATCGGTAGACATCGAAACAATAGTTATCGTTCTGCCATGAAAGTTATTTTCGCAAACAATTATTTTAGCCTGGTTTTCTTCAATTCCTTTCTTATCATATGCCCATTTACGACAAAGCTTCAGAGCGGTTTCATCACCTTCGGCCCCTGAATTCATAGGTAAAACTTTGTCGTATCCAAAAAACCTGGTAACAAATTCTTCATATTCACCTAATACACTATTGTAGAATGCCCTGGAAGTTAAGGTAAGTTTTTTTGATTGTGCGATCATGGCTTCAACAATCTTAGGATTACAATGCCCTTGATTCACAGCTGAATATGCTGAAAGAAAATCAAAATATCTTTTTCCTTCAACATCCCAGACAAAAACGCCTTCCCCTTTATCTAACACAACGGGCAGGGGATGGTAATTATGTGCGCCGTACTTTTCTTCTCTGTTAATGTAATCCTGGCTATTCATTCCAAAACGGTTTAAAAGTTATACAACATCGGTTCAAAATTTCAAAGCGAAATTAATCAATTAATTCCGAAAAATATTTACCAATGGGAAAAAACGTTGGCGGATAATCATAATGTACGATTCATTTGGTCATAGGGTATCAATAAAGTAATTTTGCATCTGACTTTCATATTGTATGTATTATACTCAATACCTTGCCCTGAAATGATTCAAAACATTCCAAATTCAATTGACCACAACATCCTGAACAGAAAGAGTCTTTTCTCATTTTCATCAAAACATGTTGAAGAGGAGAAATTGTCTCTGATTTTTGAGGCAGCACGCTGGGCTCCGTCAAGTTTTAATGCTCAGCCCTGGAGATATATTTATACCCGAAAAGATGAGGAGGGTTATAAAGATCTGTTCAGCCTCCTGGCAGATGGCAATAAAATATGGGCATACTCTGCCCCAATCCTGATATTAACCCTTACCGAAGTATTTGATGTGAAAAAAAAACGGAGTAACCGTTTTGCATTTCATGATCTGGGACTTTCTACTGCCATGTTGATGCTTCAGGCAGGTTCTCTCGGTCTTTTTACGCATCCAATGGGGGGATTTGATGTAGACAGGGCTAAAACATTATTTGATTTACCATCTGGTTTCGAACCTGGCGCTATGATAGCATTGGGCTACCCGGGCGATCCTTCAAAACTTCCTGAGGACATATTTAAAAGGCATAATGCTCCCCGGATCCGGAAAAATCCGGACGAATTTGTTTTTAAAGGGAATTGGAAAGGTTAGTGATCAGAACCTGGCGGTTAGTTTGATATTAAATCTTCTGGAAGTCAGGTAATTTGGAACTGCAAAAATTCCCGGTATATTCTGTTGGTTGGAAATGGTTCTTACCCAGAGATAAGAGATTGTATTGTTAATGTCAAGAAGATTAAATACTTCTGCACTTATCCATATATTACTAAAATACCTGATTGGATTTCCGGTTGATAGCATTGCATTTTCTTTTTTGATGATTTTAGAAAATCCTATATCCACCCTCCGGTATGCAGGAATCCTGAATACCGCATCATAACGGTTTGTACCGGGAGAACTATATGGTAATCGACTTCCATATAAAAAGTTTAGATGAACTTTATAATCAGGATTATTGGGCAGGTAATCCTGAAAATATAAACCGAAGTTGAAAAGCTGATCGGTAGGTCGGGGATAATAGCCGGGTTCAATCCTTCTGGTGATATCGTCTTTGGTAACATAATAAAAATCACCACTAATATTCTCCCGGGTCTGCAAAAACGAAAGACTTACCCATGATTCCGCATTTTTCACGAATTCTCCGTTCAGCTTCATATCGATTCCTGTTGCATAACCTCTGGCAAGATTTTCACCCGCGTATTTGATCCTCACATTATCAACCTTATAGGGAACCAGGTTTGCCAGATTTTTATAATAAACTTCAGCGGTAAGTTTAAATGGTCTTTCCCATGCCTTGAAAATATAATCTCCTCCGGCAACAATATGAAATGAACGTTGTGCTTTAAGATTTTTATTCAGGTTTCCGAAAGGATCGCGCATTTCGCGGTAAAACGGTGGCTGGAAATAAACTCCTGACGAAAGATGAAACATTATATCCTTTTCCCAGCCTGGTTTTATCGAAAAGTTTATCCTCGGACTCAACAGGATTTGCTGATTCAGGTCCAGATAGGTTGTACGTAAACCTGTTGTTAAATAATACTCATTGACAAAATCCCGGAATGCCCAGGTATCCTGGACATAAGCTGTATATTTTAAGGATATCAGATCATTTACAGATTTAACTACTGAGTTCAGTTCAAGGGATTCTTCATCAAAAGGTACTGAAAAACCCGTTGAATCGATCATCTCCCATTCACTTAATTTATCCGATATTCTGTTATACTGGTATCCTGCACCCCATCTGATTTTGTGATTTGTCCCGCTAAATTCTCCAAGGTAGTTCGCGGAATATACATAAGCATTCAGGTAATTTCTTGCATGATTCAGAAATCCCCCGATACCAATATTTAATATACTATCACCATAGGTCTTCGATCCGATTGTATTGTCTAACTCATTAATCAGGTATTCTCCAAGGATGTCAAATGTTTCGCTTTCCCTTGTATTAAATCCGGAGGTAATCAATTTCATCCATAATCCTGGTCCCGTGGTATATTTATAGGAAATAGCTCCCATGTATGTATCAAACCGGTCCTTCTCCTGTCCTTCATAATAGATTACCAGGTTCAATGGTGTACTTGTTGTGCCGAACTCTATATTGCTTTCTTCAGGAATAAAATTATACTGGTTTATGGCCATATTCCCAAGGAAACTTATTTCACTTTTTTTGGAGTGGGTATAGGTGAAAAGTCCCTGGAAATCGGTAAACTGAGGCGAGTAATTACCGGTAGTTTCAAGGCTGTTAAGGAGATAAGCTGTCGTTTTATAACGTACCCCTGTCAGATAAGTAAATTTTTTGCTTTTGTCTGTTCCTTCGAGATGCACGGTACCGCCGAGAAGACTGGCTGAGAGTGATCCCGCGAAATCCTGTGGTTTTCTGTAGGTAATATCGAGAACGGATGACATTTTATCTCCAAATCTGGCATCAAAACCTCCTGCAGAAAAACGAATGGCCGATATCAGGTCCGAATTAATAAAACTAAGACCTTCCTGCTGTCCGGAGCGAACCAAAAAAGGTCTGTATATCTCAATATCATTAACATAGATCAGATTTTCGTCAAAGTTTCCGCCACGGACACTATATTGAGAGCTTAGTTCATTGTTTGAAGATACTCCGGGCAATGTTTTGATCAGTGATTCAATTCCACCTGTTGTATTAGGTACCAGTTGCATATCCTTAAGATCAATCCGGCTAAATGCCGATGCCCTTTCATATCTTGCACTGACTGAAACCTCATCCAGCTCTGCAATATTAGCCTCCAAAATAAAATTGAGTTCATTTTTGCTGCCAGCCTGGTTTTCAATAGTAATTTCCTGATTTAGAAAACCAATACAGGATACCACAAGAGTCACAGAACCGGTTTCCGTGATCTGAAGTTCGTACTTTCCATCCAAATCAGTCATTGTGCCTGATTTGTAACCTTTTGCAGCAACGTTTGCAAGAAAGACAGCCTGACCATCAGTATCTTTAATAGTGCCATAAATTGTTCCCTGGGCGGAAACAGCAGAAGTGCATATTAAAAATAGTATTAGCGTTTTTATCAGCTTCAGGCCGGAATTCATTTCTTCATTCTAAAAACAATAAAACTTAACAATTGTTAAAAAATTGTACGGCAAGGAATAATCAATGCAATTCTGATTTTCACACTCCACACTCCAATCTTTCGGCACTCCAAACTCCAACCTCAACCTCAACCTCAACCTCAACCTCAACCTCAACCTCAACCTCAACCTCAACCACTCTATTCCTTCTTCTTAAAATCCCCGTTTTTAAGTGAACTGAAAAATTTAGCCCAGTTTAACGGATTAAAAATAGGTATGCTGGGATATTGTCCGGCATAGTACATCTTATCATAATTCTGCTGCATTGCATATCGGAAGGAGAGGTCAGCGTCGGGTTCGAAATCCATATTTAACTGTGCCTTTATGATAGCAATATTTTTGTAAGCCCTTTGTTCGTCATCTTCTTTAAGTTCAAGTCGTAAAAAAGCCACTTTGAATTCATCATAAGTCTTCCAGGGAAAAATTTTAAGTTCTGCAAAATGTATGGTATCACCAAGCATGTACACATCCCTTGGATAATGAGTCTGGTTCAGGCTATCAGGGATGATAACAAGAGTATTTTTGTAACCTACAGCGCGGAACAATATAGAATCTGAAGGGCTGACAATAAATGAAAACATTCCTTTTTCATTACTGGTCGACCCTGTTTTTTGGTGGATATTAATGATGTGTACATCAGGGATTTTCTCATTTTTCAAACTTCGGATCACTCCTGAAAACTGTATCAGTTTTAAATCCTGTGAAATAGCATGATTAAAAGAATAAATTCCAAAAAGTAGCAGGATTATCGTTTTGAACTTCATTTGACTTACTTGTATCATAAAGTTTTCAAAAGTAGCTAAAAAAATCATAAATAATCAGGTATTTAGACTGAACCCTTTCGCAAAAGTTTTAGTGGTTGCTTAAGATTTTTAGTATGAAGGGACCTGTTTTCAGCTTATTTATGGCTAATAAATCTATTTTATATTCAGGATTTTATATATTTTTATGACTCAAATTCTATCATATGGTTTACCAGAAAGAAATCCTGCTGCCTCCATTCCACAGGGGATTTCATTTAATATCCGATTTAATTGCAAGGGAGATTGGATTTATGCCTGAATCAGGTTTATTGAATATTTTCCTCCGTCACACATCTGCTGCACTAAGTTTGAATGAAAACGCAGATCCTGATGTCAGGGCAGACCTCGAATCATTTTCCAATAAATTGATCCCTGAGAATCATCCTGTATATACACATACTCTTGAAGGCCCCGATGATATGCCTGCTCATATCAAATCATCGGTTTTCGGAACCTCCCTTAATATACCCATTACCAATGGAAATCTTAACCTCGGTACCTGGCAGGGTATTTATTTATGCGAATTCAGAAATAATCCGGGAAGAAGAAAATTGGTAATTACTATTATTTACTGACGGATCGGTTGCTGATTATCCCTTCTGTGTAAAATTAAATATAATAAAGGAGGTCTGGACACAGACCTCCTTTTGTGATATCACTACCGATTTTCTACTTTGTAGATTTCGGATTACGGAAAAAATCAAGCCAGATCAAAGCGATCAAGGTTCATTACTTTGTTCCATGCCGCGACAAAATCCTTAACAAATTTTTCCTTGGCATCTGTGCTTCCATATACTTCGGCAAGGGCTCTAAGCTCTGAGTTTGAACCAAAGATAAGATCTACCGGGGTTCCTGTCCATTTTAGTGTACCCGTTTTGCGATCGCGTCCCTCAAATGTCTCTTTGGTCTCTGATGTTGGCGTCCAGGCCGTACTCATGTCGAGCAGGTTTATAAAGAAATCGTTGGTAAGTACTTCCGGACGCTTTGTGAAAACACCCTGTTTCGAGTTATCAAAGTTTGTATTCAATACGCGCATACCACCCACAAGAACTGTCATTTCAGGAGCAGTTAATGTTAGTAATTGGGCTTTATCAATCAATAACTCTGCTGTTGATATAGTGTAATTCTTTTTTAAATAGTTACGGAAACCATCAGCAGCTGGCTCCAATACTTCAAAAGATTCCACATCGGTTTGCTCTTTCAATGCATCCGTACGCCCCGGGGTGAATGGAACATTTATAATAGAACCTGCGTCTTTTGCAGCTTTTTCAACACCGGCACATCCTGCCAATACAATAAGGTCTGCAAGAGAAACTTTTTTCCCTTTAGATTGGGCACTATTGAATTCTTTTTGTATGCCTTCCAGTTTTTCCAATACTTTCTTTAGCTGAGCAGGGTTGTTAACTGCCCAGTCTTTTTGTGGAGCAAGACGAATGCGGGCGCCGTTGGCGCCACCACGTTTGTCGGATCCACGGAAAGTAGAGGCAGAAGCCCATGCGACAGATACCAACTGAGAAACAGATAGTCCGGAATTTAATACCTTAGCTTTTAATGCTTTAATATCTTTCTCATCAACCAATGCATGATCCACCGCAGGTATCGGATCTTGCCAGATCAGTTCTTCTGCGGGTACTTCAGCGCCTAAATAGCGCGCCCGTGGTCCCATATCCCGGTGAGTAAGCTTAAACCATGCACGGGCAAAGGCATCGGCAAATTCAAGAGGATGTTCATAGAAACGTCTGGAAATTTTCTCATAAACGGGATCGAAACGCAGGGAAAGGTCGGTTGTAAGCATCGTTGGCGCATGCTTTTTAGACGCGTCGTGAGCATCAGGCATGACTTTACCGGCATTTTTAGCTACCCACTGATGGGCGCCGGCCGGACTTTTTGTCAGTTCCCAATCGTATTTAAACAGGTTTTCAAAGAAGTAATAACTCCACTTGGCGGGAGTCTGTGTCCATATAACTTCCAATCCACTGGAGATTGTGTCGCCTCCTTTTCCTGAGCCAAACGAACTTTTCCAACCGAGCCCCTGCTCTTCAATGCCGGCAGCTTCGGGTACAGGTCCAACATGTGCCACATCTCCTGCTCCGTGGGTTTTACCAAAGGTATGACCACCGGCAATAAGTGCAACAGTTTCTTCATCATTCATGGCCATACGGGCAAATGTTTCGCGAATATCTTTAGCAGCAGCAACCGGATCAGGGTTCCCGTTTGGTCCTTCCGGATTTACATAGATTAATCCCATTTGCACGGCTGCAAGAGGATTGTCAAGGTCACGTTCACCGGAGTAGCGTTTGTCACTTTCTAACCATTTGGATTCGGAACCCCAATAAACATCCTCTTCCGGTTCCCAAACATCTGCACGACCGCCGGCAAATCCAAAGGTTTTAAATCCCATTGATTCCAGGGCCACATTACCTGCAAGGATCATAAGGTCTGCCCAGGATATTTTTCTACCATACTTTTGCTTGATCGGCCAAAGCAGCCTTCGGGCCTTGTCGAGGTTGACATTATCGGGCCAGCTGTTAAGAGGGGCAAAGCGTTGCTGTCCGCCTCCGGCACCGCCACGTCCATCGCCTATACGGTAGGTTCCTGCACTGTGCCAAGCCATACGGATGAACAATGGTCCGTAGTGGCCGAAATCTGCAGGCCACCAATCCTGAGAGTCGGTCATTAGCTTGTGAAGGTCTTTTTTTATAGCTTCCAGATTCAGACTTTTAAATTCTTCAGTATAGTTAAAATCCTCACCCATAGGGTTAGATTTAGAAGAGTGTTGTCGCAGTGTGTTCAATTTTAACTGATCAGGCCACCAGTCGAGGTTTTTTGTACCGCCGGCTCCAACACTTTGCTTTTGAGTTGCTCCGGTAACGGGGCATTTGCTTACTTTGTTTGAGTTATCTTCCATTTTTAATACGTATTGGTTTATAAACGATTATTTATTTTTTGTTTTTTATGAACTTACCTATTATCTGTAGTTTAATATCTTCAATCTTAAAGTCGGGTATTCCCTTAGTTTCAAAATACTTTTCCAGCACTTCATTAAGTTCATTGTCGTGGTAATCCTCAATCCGGTCAGAATCTGAACAATATAAATGATGATGGTTTTCCATTATGGCATCATATCTCATAATATCCTTTTCGGTCTTTACTTTTTTAATTAATTCATTCGCCACCAAAGCATCAAGAACTTTGTAAACTGTCGCCATAGCAATGTTTGGATGGTTTTTCCTGATATACTCAATAATGTATTCGGCAGTAGGATGATTATTGAGTTTAACAATGGCTTCCAAAATAGCAATCCTCTGAGGCGTTACTTTAAGACCTTTTTCAATTAGTTTATTACTAAATCCTTCTGCATTCATAACTAATAATTTTCTAAAGAGAATGATTCTCTTTTAATAGTGAACAAATTTAAGGTTTTTTATATAGAAAGTCAAGTTATATCGAAAAATGTTCAGGGTTGTCAATCGAGAGGTTCAATCACAGCCTGTCCCGATTTCCATCGGGAGTTCTGAGAGAGGATTGGGGGAGGGATTCCCCCTTACTACCCGACTTATTATTTTTTTTGAGTCTAAAAATTGGTCTTCGTATCAAAGGAAATCAAATATTTGATAATAAGTAAAATATCAAAAAGATGCCGCCGGTTATGATTATGAGTGTTATTAATAGTGACAACATTGAGGAGGAAATAAAGTAATTATTTTTTAATTGTGTTTCATTTTTTTTGTATTGTAAAAAAGCCAGGAATGCAATTATTACCCCTATTGTAACCATAACTAATCCAACAATTGCAGAATATCCTTTGGATTGTACGTCCTTTGTCTCTATAAGCAATGTGAGTTGTTTTAAAAATAAAGAAAACTTCACAATTACAAAGCCGAATCCCATTAAAGCAATACTTGTTCGTATCCATGCAAGAAAAGTTCTCTCGTTAGCCAGATGTTCTCTTGATCTTTCAATTGAAGTTCTTTCTTCTAAGTTTGCCATATCATTTTTGAATAGGTTTTTCCAGATGTATATGAATTTTGTATTAACGCAAACGAAGTTGTAAGGTCTGATTAAATCAGAAAAATACAATTTTTTTCTGATAATCCGGGTATCAGCAAGT